>CAWVZW010000002.1:0-99307 GCA_963934735.1 uncultured Planctomycetaceae bacterium | reverse complement strand
CTTCGACAAACAGGGGATAGGCAATCAATGCGGCCAGAGAACCGACGCTCGACAACGCATATAATCGATAGGGTGTGCCCGCGGTGAGACTGCGGGCAAACCAGCTTTGTACCAGCGGACCGGTTGTGGAAAGTACAAAGTAGGACATGCCAACGTGAATCAGAAGCAACTGCAGAATCGCTAGCGTCGGATTGGATGCGGGGTCGGGTTGCCAAGTTACATCGGCGACGACAGGCAGCGTAAGCAGCGCTGCCACGAGCACGCACAAATGTATCACGATTTGACGACGCAGCGGCAGCGAACTCAGCAGGTGAGCATAGGTGTATCCAAGCACCAACACGGATTGGAAAAACAACATACACGTTGTCCATACATTTGGTGCACCGCCGAACCAACCAAGTATAGATTTACTTACGATTGGTTGGATCAAAAAGAGTAGCAGCGCGCTGGACAATATCGTTGCGGCTGAAAATCGCTTAATGTTGGTGGTGAAATCGGGCATGGTTGAGCATGGCACGGCAAAGAGAGTATAAGGCTTACGTAACCAAAATCTTAATCAACGCCCCCTTAAATGCCGGAGTCTGTGATTGGGGATCAACGTGGCGTGGAATTAAGACGTTGGCTTCTGGGAAATACATCAGCGCGTTCCCTTGGCGAATATCGTCATATGCACGAACGCGGATATTGTCTAATTCACCAGTTTCGCTCTGGATTGTTACGATTTGATCATGCGCGAGTCCTAATCGCTGTACGTCATCGGAGTGAATTAAGACAACGTCACGTCGTTCTTGGCCTCGATAAATATCCTGTTGCTCGTAAACTACTGTATTGAATTGTCCTTCACTGCGAACGGTCATTAACCGCAGAGATTGCTCGCCGCCACGTAACTCCGGTAATTCATGGCAATGTAAAACGGCTTTTCCTGAGGGAGTTGCAAATTTTGGTTGGTGAAACGTGCGACCGGCGATTTGAAATTCTCCCTGGTCTTCTTCGATATTAGCGATCGCTTCAAACCCTGGAATGGTTTTGCTGATGGCTGTGCGAATGTTGACGGATTGTTTCATCATTTTCCAGTCGATGGGAGTTGAATCCGTCAGGAGATCGTCGGCAATGTCGGCGATGATTTCGATCTCACTACGTGGCCCTGGAATCCGAGAGGGACCACCGTCACTCAAACGCACAAAGTTGAACATTGATTCTTGGGTAGTGCGTTGTGGTTCTTCATCCCGCGCGAGCACTGGCAAGATGATTGTTTGATCGGCTAAACCGTGAGCGTGTCCGGTATTGAGTGTTGTACTGAGATAGACGATGGTTTTCAGTTTTTGAAGACTTTGTTTAGCAAAGGCAAGGTCGGGATTTGATCCAAATAAATTTCCGCCTAAGCAGAAACCAATTTTGAGATCACCGCGGTCCGCGCCTTCGATGCATCCGAGCGTGTCGAGTCCCTTGGTTGTGGGAAGTGAAACGCCTAGTTCACTTTCTAGCGACGAAAAAATAGCAGCCTTTAATTTTGGTGTAACGCCAACGGAACCGATGCCCTGTACATTGCTGTGTCCGCGGATCGGTAGGAGGCCCGCGTTTGGGCGACCTACCATGGCCCGCATTAATGCTAAATTGGCGATCGCTTGGACGTTCTGCACTCCGTGTTGGTGGTGGGTAATTCCCATTGTCCAGCAGAAAACAACGTTGTCAGCATTACAGTACGTAGCGGCCATGTCACGGATGGACTCTTCTGTGACTCCCGATTTACTGGTGATTTCTTGCCAATTGAGTTTGCGAATACTGGTGAGCCAAGCGTCACTGTTCTCGCAAAATTGGTCGAGGAAGTCGAGATCGGTGCCACCCATCTCATCGACGGCTTTGGCAATTCCACTGAGCATAGCTAGATCGCCACCGATATGAGGTTGCACATATTGGTCGGCAATGGGAGTGCCGAATAACATGCTGTATGGATTACTGGGGACCTTGAAGTTAACCAATCCAACCTCACGCACTGGATTGACGACGATCACTTTACCGCCAGCATTTTTTACATGCATCAAGGAAGTCATGAGGCGCGGATGATTGCTCGGCGGATTACCTCCGATGATAAACACGAGATCGGCTTGCTCCACGTCAGCTAGCACGACCGTTGCTGTGCCACTACCAATACTGCTAGTCAATCCGACGCCACTGGCTTGGTGACAGTAAAAGCTGCAGTTGTTGACATTGTTGGTGCCGTACAACCGTGCGAAGAGTTGCAGTAGAAATCCAGCTTCGTTACTACTGCGGCCACTGAAATACCAGAAACTGTCGTCTGCCGGAGTTTCCCTAAGGGCTTGGGTGATGCGGCGATATGCGTCGTCCCAACCAATCGTGCGAAAATGTTGATCGTCGCCCTGGCCTTGGCTCGCCGCGGTAGGATGCTTTTCATAAATCACAGGCCGGCTTAGCCGACCAGCGTGTTCGAGCTCATAGGAGGAGAATTGTTGTAGTTGGGCAATGGTATACGTTGAGAAGTAATCATCGGCAATCGCTCCTTGCATATCGGCCGCCATAGCCTGCAGCGATTTTTTACACATTTCCAACGAGCGACCTGCTTCGTTGACCATGCCGCCCTGTTGTCCGCCCATTCCGAGGGCACAGGTTTTACATGTGTTGCGGCTGCGCAGCGCTTTCCACATCCGCCACATACTGCCGGATTGCCACGATTTCTTGAGCACATAACGGATGGCCTGCCAGCCACCGGCACTTTTAGGTTTTCTCATGGTGACGCACATTAAAACGTAATAATTGCATCGTCTTCGCTACAAATGGAGCTTGTAGTTTAGTCCAAGGCGACGGTTACGGTTTTAGTTTCAAGGTAGTTGTTGAGTCCTTCTTGACCAAGTTCGCGACCGATTCCTGACATTTTGAAACCGCCAAATGGAGCCGCAGCGTCGAATACATCGTAGCAGTTAACCCAAACCGTTCCGGCACGTAAGCGGTCCGCTAAATAATGGGCTTTACCGATATCACGCGACCATACGGCTGCTGCAAGTCCGAAAATTGTATTGTTGGCACGTTGAATTAGTTCTTCGGTGTCCTTGAATGTGAGTATCGAAAGCACTGGCCCAAAGATTTCATCGGTGGCAATTTTCATGTCATCGGTAACGCCATCAAACAGCGTTGGCTTAACATATAAATCGCCAGCATCAGCCGCGGTACCTCCGGTCAGACATTGGGCACCTTCACTCTTACCGATCTCAATGTAGTCCAAGATCTTGTCGAATTGCGCCTGGTCGACCTGTGGACCTTGTTCTGTGGCGGTTGAAAACGGATCTCCCAGCACGCGATCGTTATTCATGTTGACGAGTTTCTCCACAAATTGGTCGTGAATGTCTTCTTGGACAAACAAGCGACTACCGGCACAACAGCATTGGCCTTGGTTGAAGTAGAGAGCAAAGTGCGATCCGATAGCGGCTGCATCGAGGTCGGCGTCATTAAAGACGATGTTCGGGCTTTTACCACCGAGTTCAAAAGTAAGACGTTTAAGTGTTGGAGCGGCCTCCGCCATGATGATTTGAGCCGTTTTGTGTTCGCCCGTAAACGCGACCTTGTCGACATCTGGATGAGCGACGATTGCAGCGCCGGCAGTCGGCCCATAGCCGGGAACGATGTTGATAACGCCATCTGGGATGCCAGCTTTTTGAGCTAAGCGTGCCATGCGGAGGCAGGTGAGTGGAGTTTGTTCGGCAGGCTTCATCACAATCGTGCAACCGGCGGCAAGAGCGGGTCCCCATTTCCAGGCGACCATCAACATCGGGAAATTCCAAGGAATGATCTGTCCGACGACTCCCACAGGCTCCTTTTTGGTGTACGTAAAGAAGTTGCCATTTACGGGAATTGTTTGTCCATGAATTTTGTCTGCGAAGCCGGCGTAGTAGCGTAGGCAATCTATCGTCAGCGGTAAGTCTGCCGCCAGTGAATCGCTAATTGGCTTGCCGTTATCCAGTGTTTCTAAAGCGGCGAGTTCGTCAAATTCTGCCTCGATTAGATCGGCCAACCGATACATGATCCGTCCACGCTCGCGCGCATCCATCGTTCGCCAAGGGCCCTCATCAAAGGCTTTTCGAGCAGCTTCGACAGCCGCGTCGACATCCCCGACATCGCCTTCAGCGATCGCAGCAATAACTTCACCGGTAGCAGGGTGGTGGGTATTGAAGGTTTTCCCGCTCTGTGCCGGAATCCATTCACCACCGATAAAACATTGTGTTTGACGAATTGTAGGGCGACTGATGGTTTCAGCTGTCGTCATGTTAGCGATACTCCGTTTTGGATAGAAAGTGATAGCGATGATTAACAATGATAACGTGTATTATAGTATTAGAACATATTTTATGGTCTTTACTGCGTGACCATTGCCGAGTTTAAGCCCGCACGGGTTCTAGCCAACATTACGATACGAAAAGCAAAAAAGTCGAGGCCTCCCCGTTTAATGTTTGCCTTGAGCAGATAACAATAGGTTGCTGCGATAACAAGTAAACCGATGCGTCCAATATAATGGAAAGAGAACGATTGATGAAAGCGATTGCTGTAAAACCTGGAACACCCAATAGCGTTCACATGACGGAACTCCCAAAGCCTCAGATTGCTGATATTGAGGATGGCACGGGTGTCTTGGTACGAGTTTTAAAGGTTGGTGTAGACGCAACCGACAAGGAAATCAATGACGCATTATATGGGAACGCTCCTGAAGGTTGTGACTTTTTGACGATTGGTCACGAGTGCTTTGGAGTCGTCGAGGAAGTGGGCGAAAACGTCCGCCGCGTGCGGGTTGGCGATTTGGTGACTGCCACGGTTCGTCGCCCAGGCGGTTCGATCTACGATCAAATCGGAACCTACGATATGACTAGTGAAGAGGTGTATTATGAGCGGGGCATCAATCTTCGGCATGGTTTTATGACAGAGTATTTTGTTGATGCCGAAGAGTACATCGTCAAGATCCCAGTGGGGTTGAGTCACTTGCATGTATTGATGGAGCCGATGAGTTGCGCGGCTAAAGCAATTGGTCAGGCCTATGAAGTTCAACAACGCATGAAGGTCTGGCGACCGCAACGAGCATTTGTGATGGGTGCCGGCCAGATTGGTTTATTGTCGACGTTGGTTCTCAAGCTTCGTGGTCTGGATGTCTACACCATGGCGCGTTCCGCGAAAGGGACCCTGAATTCAGAAATTGTGGAGGGCTTCGAGGCAACCTATGTGTCGACGACTGAGACGAATATGGAAACATTAGTCGAGCAGGTCGGTAAAGCGGATTTGATTGTTGATGCGACCGGTTCCAGTGCGGTTGCTTTTGATAGCATGCGGCATCTGGGGCACAACGGCGTGTTGGTATGGACAAGTGTGACTGGAGGCGATCGCCAGTGTGAAGTTCCATCGGATGAAGTGAACATGCAATGGGTGCTAGGAAACAAACTCTTATTGGGGAGTGTTAACGCAAATCGCACGCACTTCGAGTCGGGGATTGCCGATTTGGCATTAGGCGAAGTCATGTATCCTGCAGTGGCCGAACGTATTCTTACCAATCCGGTCGATGGTTTAGAGAACTATCAAGAGTTGATGCGGTTACTAGTCGAAGACAAACAGGCTTTGAAAGTCTACATGAATGTTGCCCAGTAGCGATTGTGAGAACTAGCTCACACCCTCAATACATCGCAACCGATTAGACCGAGTGTGGATTGAAGTTGATCGAACATGGAGTCGCTTTGGTAAATACCAATGATGGCGCCGCCGGAACCCGCAAATTTTGCACTAGCGCCAACCGCTCGGGCTCGCATAATCATGTCAACTTGCGCTGCCGGTAGTTGGCAAATCGAATTGCGCAAATCAAAATTTTCATTAATCAGTTCGCTTAACCGTGTCCAGTTTCCGTCTTGGATTACCTCACGACCCTCTGCTGCGATTCCGGCAAAACGAGTCATGGCGTTGACGACCTCTGCTTCACCTTGGGCAAAGCGTTCGCGGAGTCGATTGTGGAACACTTCGGTCGGTTCACCGACGGTGGCATCATACGCTAAGAATAACGGCGGCAAATTTTCCACGGACAATCGTTCATACGTACCACAGCAGAGGCCCTGTTGGTCGGAACTTGCCTGCTCGGAGAAATCCATGTATACCAATCCGCCGTACACTTGAATCACTCGATCTTGCAACCCGCCTTGAATGCGTAGTTCGTTCTTCTCGACACTCAGTACAAGTGACGGTTGAACCTCAAGGGGGATTTCGATGCTATAGAAATCCATTAAGGCACGCAGGGTTGCCACGATAATAGCACTGGACCCAGCTAGACCCACCGCGCGGGGAATATCGCTATCGTACCGGATAGAAAAATTGCGGTCATGCAATATATGTTTGCCGTCACAAAACTCGACAAACTTCTTGATTGTCGCTTTAACCAAGCGAATGCCACCATAGTATCCGTGTAATTCTACATCTTGGGCAAGTTCTTTGACGGATCCAAAACGACTGCGATCTTCACGCGATGCAATAATCTCCAGTGTTTCCCATTCGTATAAAGTTACCGTTGCCGCGAACGCAGGGACGATCACGGAAATTGTCTTACCGCGATATCCGTCTGAGGGATTGCCTAATAGCCCCGCACGGGCATGCGCATTATGGTGGAGCGTTTGCATGGAAATCGCTTAGCCCTCTGACTCGTTACTGGTGAGGATGGTCTGTACGTGCTCTCGCAGCGTTGCTCCATATTCGGGGTCCGTCAGCGCAAAGTCGATAAAGGTTTTAAAATAGCTGTCGAATCCTCCGATGTCATATCGTTTGGTTTGGTTACCAAGTTTAACACCAATGACTTTAGCTCCTTCTTGAATCAAGAGTTCGATTGCGTCGGTCAACTGAATTAAACCATTGGCATCGGGTTCAACTCGTTGCAGTGCGTCATATACCGAAGAGCTGAAAACGTATCGCGCCGCAATGGATAGGTTACTTGGTGAACTGTCCAATGCTGGTTTCTCCACTGCACCTGTTAACGTCAAGAATTCACTGTCCGGATTCGCCGCCGTTACGATTCCGTATTGGTCCACTTGATCGGACGCGACTTCTTCGATCGCGACGACAGCGTCTGCGTGCTGGGTTTCAAAAGCGTTAATCATCCGCTGGACAATACGACTATCTCCGTTGCGACCTATGATCGAATCACCTAAGGCAACGACTGCCGGTTCACGACCGATCAGTGGTTGAGCACATAATACAGCGTGTCCCAATCCGAGTTGTCGTCGTTGACGAGTGTAGAAATACTCGATATTCTGCCGCTCGTAGTCCAGTTCAGCAAGATTCGGTTCGCGACCGGTCTCGCGTAAATATTGAATCAATTGCTCATCGATATCGAAGTGGGCTTCAATTGAGGACTTGCCATTAGATGTAATAAACAGAATTCGTTCGATTCCACTACGGGCTAATTCTTCCACGACATATTGAACAACTGGCTTGCGACCTACCGCGAGCATCTCTTTAGGTTGGCTTTTCGTTAGTGGCAGGACGCTAGTTCCTTGGCCTGCGACTGGTACGATGGCAATGTTGATTGACATATTGTTTGGGTGCTTCCGCTCAGGTTATTCGGGGGGTGCGGGATTCGGTTCCGCTTTTTCTCGCGTCTCGATTTGGGTCTTTAACTCTTCTACGAACTCCTGGTGCTGAGGTTCGATTTTGATCAGTTTTTCGGCAACAATAAGTGCCTCGTCGAGCTGACCAGTCGTTTGCAACAGTCGTGCTAATGCAACCATATAGAGCGGAGTTTGAGGTTCGAGCTGATGAACATGTTGCAGTGCGATTACAGCCTCTTCAATCAATCCGTTGCGATACAGTGCGAGACCATAACGGTATTGCACAATCGCGTTGTCCGGAGCGTATCCTGCGTCCCTTTTGAAGTTGACGAGTTCGGCTGTCTGCAGTTGCTGGGCTTCCATTCTATACTTGTCCATTTTCAGGCGATCCTCGGGAGTCAAGCTTTGTGGGTTTTGGCGAGCGCGAGCAATCATGGATTCGATGCGACGTTCGAATAACGCAGCTAGATTCGCTCGTGGGCCTGTTGCGAGCGGCTCAACTTGGATAGCAAGTCGGTAATATTGTTCGGCCAGAGTCGCATCGCCAAGATTTTCGTAGATACTGCCAAGCGATAAATGCGTTGCAGCGCGATCGTTATTTACGAGTAGTCCGAGCTTTAATTCGTCCAACGCGCTGCGAAATGCTGTTTTTTGTCGCCCGTTCCACAAGTCTTGTGGAATTTCGGATACGACTTGGACAGCAGTCACTCGGACGCTACGCAACGAGTCATTTAGCAGTGGCATCGCTTTTTTAACCAGCGTTGCGAACGGGCTTAGTCCTGGACTATTGTCTCGATACCCCTGCATCGTCATTAGGGCTGCAATGCGTACTTGGGGATCACTACTTTGTAGGTTAGCAATTGCGGTGTCAGCGCTGTCTACGGATCTTGACGGGTCGAGCCATGCTAACGCCGCCGCTCGAGCGATTGCGGGAGTTTCTGGAGTTTCCAGTAATTCAATAATGGCGTCTGCCGCTAGAGGTTCTTGGTTCCACGCTGCAGATAATGTCTGACCAAAATGCGTACGACGATGCTCGCTTTCGGGGTACCAGTTTTGTACCCACTCATGGGCCCACTGGTTCACGCGTTCCAGTTGATCCTTAACATCTTGTTCGCCAGCGGAGGCCGCTCGTACCCAGTCAGCGTATTGTTTCAGGTGTAATTCATCTTGGCGTTCCTTGCTCAGCGAGACAGACGGTTTTATGTCATCGTCGAAGTGGCATTTGACGCAGGCGTTGGGTGTGCCGAGTGCAAGACTCAGGTCAGGGCGCGGTACGCGTAGGCTATGGTCGCGCCGTGGGTCGACTTCCATATAGGTTGTCGTTGGCATGTGACATTCCACGCACGATGCACCTGTACTCCCAGTCTTATGGAAATGGTGTTGCTTGGTGTCGTACTTGTCCGCTTGATGTTGATTCAAGTGGCACGATGTGCAGAGACGATTATCTTTGAATTTGATCTTGGTACTGTGGGCATCATGGCAATCGGTACAACGAATCCCTTTGTGATACATTTTGCTTTGAATAAATGAGCCGTAGACATAGACTTCATCAGAAATCTGACCATCGGCGTGGTAGGTTTCTGGTCGTAACGATTCGTTGGCAAAATGGTCATGGAATGAGTCGCCAGGGCGAAAGTCGGGATGAATAATACGTCGTCGCGAATGACATGGTGCACATGTCTGAATTTGGATTTCGGCTTTGTCAGCGCCTTTGAGAACGGGTAAGCCATAGCCAATGTTGCGATCCCAGAAAAGGCTCGAATTGGTTGCGAGCGTGACATGGCTACTGCCGGGGCCATGACAGCTTTCACAACTCACATCAATTTCACTAAACGTGGTGTGATAGTGCCCGGTCTGGGCGTCGAAGTTCTTTTGTAGATTAGTGCTGTGACAGTCGGCGCACATGTTGTTCCAGCGCTGAGCAATACCGGTCCAATGCAAATCGTCGTTCGGTTGCAGACGTTCATGGACGTCCGGGGGTCCCAGATAGAACCACTTGTTCTGCTTCGTGTCCCAGCATATTCGTAATACTTGCAGTCGCGCGATTTCGTTCACCGGCTGATTTTCGATGCGATCAAACTCGACCAAGTACTGTTGCAGGGGCGTGACACCAAAAACATACGCAATCTTAAAGTCGGTCATTTCCCCGTCAGGGCCATCTGTGTTGATGTAGAAATTACCGTCGCGGCGGAACATTCTCGAAGTGATACCGTATTGTTCGATCGTGGCATTATTAAAGTTACCCAATACGGTTTTTTCGGTGGCGACATCCATGGCAAGATCGTGATGAGAGCCGCTCCATAAATCTGCCTGATCCTGATGGCATTCAATGCAGCGTTTGGTACCCACATATTTCGAAGTCGTATCGGCGGGAAGCGTTGTGTACCAATCGGTGCCGAGCCAGACACCGACAGCGATGACCGTTATTGCTATTAGCAGCAAAGGTCGAGCGGTTTTGATAATGCTACGGGTCATGTGGTTATTTGGTTGCGAATTGTAATATAGTAATAGAATCAGCCGTAAGGTAATTATTTAATGAAAAAACAATTACAGCAAGATTTCTTGCAACTGACAGTAAAAGAAATGGTAACAAGTCCCGTCTTACGGGGTGGTTATACAGGTTGTTTGGATAATTAAGCGTTGAGTCAATCGACTAAGAAAGCCCTTTATGAACGATAAACCATTATTGGACATCCACGACGACGAATTGGCTACAGATTTGTCAACCAATACGCCGCTGGTTGACCGCCGAAAACTATTAACGTGGTTGGGCGCTGCGGGAGTGGGCACGATAGTATTTCAAAAGGCACTGGCAGCACAGGTTGAAGATACAGGTAAAGTAACCGTTGAGATGGTTACTCAAGCTGAGTGGATCGCTGGTATTGAATTGAGCGAAAGGCAACGAGCAGAAACCGCTTCCGGTCTGCAAAACCTGATGCGTGAACTGAATGCGTTGCGCGATGTTGATGTCGGCTATGATACTTGGCCCGCGTTGTCGTTCAGGGTGAAGCCTAACGCCAAACCGCTGCCTGTGCACCCGCTTGCTGTGAGATCGGACCCTAAAAATGAGTTGGCAACACCCGACGAAGATGTCGACTTGGCGTATATGTCAATTGCCCAACAGTCACGGTTAATTCGCAGTGGGCAGATTTCGAGTTTGGAATTGACGCAGATGTATTTGCGGAGGCTCAAAAAGTTTGATCCGACACTCAAGTTTTATGTGAATTTGACGGAAGAGTTGGCACTTGAGCAAGCCGCGGCAGTGGATCGAACACGGAATCGACTTGGCGAATGGCATCCGTTGCGAGGGATTCCCTGGGGTGCCAAGGATTTGATTGCATACCCTAAATATCCGACGACGTGGGGCGCTCCGCAATTCAAAGATCGAATATTAAATACAAAGGCGACGGTCGCCGCCAAACTGGATCAAGTCGGCGCTGTGTTAGTTGCCAAGTTGGCATTAGGTGCGTTGGCGATGGGGGATAAATGGTACGGCGGCCCGACGAAAAATCCTTGGAATCCAGCTCAAGGTTCTAGCGGATCCAGCGCGGGTTCGGCGAGCGCTACGGCCGCGGGCTGCGTCGGCTTTTCATTGGGCAGCGAGACCTTGGGCAGTATTATGTCGCCGTCACGTCGTTGCGGAGTTACGGGGTTACGCCCTACGTTTGGTCGAGTCAGTCGCCAGGGGTGTATGTCCTTGTCGTGGAGTATGGACAAGTTGGGACCGATTTGCCGCAGTGCCGAAGATTGTGCTTTGGTGTTTCAAGCAATCCACGGCGGCGATGGGCTTGACCCGTCGGCCGTGGATCGTCCGTTTTATTGGCCGGTCAAGGTGAACATGAAACGAATTAGCGTTGGATATGTTGATGATGGTCGCAAGTTGGCCGACCGGGAAGCCTTGCAGGTATTTAAAGACCGCGGCTGTAAGCTGGTGGAGATCCAATTGCCTAGTGAGTTGCCGACGTGGCCTTTAACCAATATTTTGTATGCCGAAGCGGCTGCTCAGTTCGACCCGTTGACTCGAGCGGGTGTGGAAGAGGGACTCAACTCTTGGCCAAAATTGTTCCGTCGCGCCGAGTTCCTGCCGGCTGTTGAATATCTACGGGCGCAGCGGATTCGTAGTAAGTTGCAAGATGAAATGCAGCAAGTTATGCAACAGGTGGACGTGTTTGTTGATGGCGGCCGTGATGAGGCGTTGATAACTAACATGACCGGGCATCCGGCGATTGCAATGCCGAGTGGTTTTGTCGAGCGAGCAGGTGTGCGGCAACCGGTGAGCGTGCAGTTGACGGGTCGGTTGTACGATGAAACAACCATTCTGGCGCTTGCCCAGTTGTTCCAATCTGAGACCGATTACCATCTTCAGCGACCGCCGCAGGAGAATCCGGAAGGATGACAGGAGCGTCATTGGGAACGCTTCAACGCCGGCACGGAGTAATTCAATAGATGTTACAATTGAACTTGCATATGAGCCGTGTTTGCTGATTCGATTGTTTTGATAGAAAGCTTAACATGACGTTTAAAATAGCTGGCGTACAAATGGATATTGTACTGATGGACAAAGATGCGAACCTAGCCGCTATGGAAACGGCGCTACGTGAAACGACGAGTAACGGGGCTCGCTTGACCATTTTTCCCGAATGTGCTGTTGCAGGTTATTGTTATGATAGCCTCGCAGAAGCATTGCCCTATGCGGAACCTATTCCCGGAGAGAGCAGTCAGTTTTTCGAAAAGTTGTGTCTGGAAACCGATAGTTTCGTTGTTTACGGGACGTTAGAACGTGTTAACGACCAGCTCTTTAATGCTTGCGTACTGGTTGGTCCAACTGGCGTGATTGGTTCCTATCGAAAAATCCATTTACCGTTTCTCGGAATTGATCGCTTCACGACTCCCGGTGATCGTCCATTTGAAGTTTACGACTTAGGTGATATCCGAGTCGGCATGAATATATGCTACGACGGATCATTTCCAGAATCGTCGCGTGTGATGGCACTCGCTGGTGCCGACCTTGTGGTGCTCCCTACCAATTGGCCTCCAGGGTCGGAGACGTTTCCGATGTATGTCATCAATACTCGTGCTGTAGAAAATAAGATCTATTATGCGGCGGTTGATCGGATCGGCGTGGAACGAGGATTTGCGTTTATTGGTGGCAGTAAGATTGTCGCACCCAATGGATATGATATTCAATTTGCCGATCATACGAACTTCGAAATTTTGTATGGCGAAATTGATGTTGAACAGAGTCGCAACAAACATATTGTCCGAGTTGCCGATAAACATGAAATCAACCGATTTGCAGATCGTCATCCACAGTGGTACGACGCGATTTCGGACCCCAAAGATGATGAGAGCTAAACACTTTTACTTGAAATGAAACTGACATGAATATGCTGAATAAATTGACACGCCCTCGAACTGGAATTCAACGGCGCCGTTTTCTACAGGGAGGCTTTGCGGCGTTGGCCGGCCTGAGCTTACCGGAAGTGTTTGACCAGACAAGCTATGCTGCTCGATTGGGAAAGCAGCCGTCGAAGTTGAAAATTGTGGACATCGAACGTCAAACGGTACGGCTACCCTTTAGAGCGGCTCCTCAGCGGGCGATGGATCGGGAGATTCCTCATTGGCGGTGGGCTGAATTGGTGAAAGTCACATTGTCTGGAGGCGTGCAGGGAGTGGGCGAGGGGCTACTGTATTATTCTTGGGGCGTCACGTCCGACAAGAATGTGAAATATGCGATCGGTCGCAATGCCGCTGAATTGATGTGGAATGATGACCTCGGGGCGGCGCTGCAGATGGCGTTGTTCGACGCGGTGGGTAAAGCAGGGGATGTTCCGGCGCATCGATTGTTGGGAAACCAGTTGTATGATAAGACTCCATTGTCGTGGTGGAATATCGATATGCCAACCAAAGATATGTTGAGCGAATGTCAAGAAGCGAAGCGGTTAGGCTATAAAGCCTACAAGACGAAAGGGCGGCCTTGGTACGATTTGTGGGAGCAAACGGAAACCTGTGCAACAGCGATGCCGGAAGACTTTAAAATCGATATGGATTTTAACGAAACGTTGCTGACCGCGAAGCAGGCTATTCCTATTTTGAAGTGGATGGACCAGTTTCCTCAAATTGATATTTACGAATCACCTATTCCTCAGGCCGATGCGTTAGGGAATGCGGAGATAACCAAAGCAGTCCGCGCTGGCGTTTCGCTGCACTATGGCACTCCGCCGGCGAAGGATGTTATTAAACTGGATGTTTGTGATGGTTTTGTGATTGGTGGTGGAGCAACTCGACTCATGACACAGGCGCATGTCGCGGAAACAGCTGATATGCGATTTTGGTTGCAATTAGTGGGTACGGGAGTGACCGCTGCCTTTAGTTTACACTTTGGCGGCGTCTGCGAAGCGGCGACTTGGCCAGCAGTGAATTGTCATCAGTTGTATGTACACGATTTGTTGAAGCAGCCAATCAAGGTCAAGGCTGGGTATGCTGATGTGCCGGACAAACCAGGGCTCGGCATCGAGGTTGATTGGGATGCAGTGGCGAAATACAGGGTCGATAAACCAACGGCGCGGCCCGATCCTCGAAGAATGATCGAGACGACGTGGCCTGATGGTCGCCGCATGATGACGGCCAACGACGGCTCCGTTAATTTCATGCTCAACCCAGCCCGTTCGCCTGGCAATATGCCATTTTTTGAAAAAGGCGTCGATTCTAGGCTATTACCAGATGATGGCTCCGCTCAATGGGATCAGTGGTACCAACAAAGCCGCAAACAAGGCCCAACAATGGTTGCCGAGTAAAAAACGCGGCGCCCACAATTCTGCGAGATACTATATCGACTCATTTTCCACGAGTGTTTCCAGAGTGCCGATGCTACTGATGTGAGCGTGCAATACATCTCCCGCTTTGAGGAATGTGTTGGTGGTTTTGCCAACACCGGCTGGCGTACCCGTAGAGATAATGTCGCCTGGTTCGAGTGTCATGGAGCGTGACACGAATTCAATCACGGCCGCTACAGGAAACACTTGTAACGCTGTAGTACTGTCCTGACGCAACTCGCCGTTGAGCGACAGTTTAAGGTCGAGCGTTTGGGGGTCAGGTATCGAAGTTGGTGTCGCAATACAGGGACCGCAGGGGCAAGAACTGTCATGCCATTTGCCGTGCATCCAATCGAAGAATCCGTCACGCGACCGTTCCTTGCGCTGTGGAAAAGGGTGGTAGCCACGGTCTGAGATGTCATTAACCACGGTATAACCAGCGACGTAATTGAGCGCGTCCGCTGCGGCGATGTGTTTCCCGCGGCGTCCAATAACAACTGCCAATTCAAGTTCCCAATCAAAATTGTCGGGGCTGCATGAAGCAATTTGGATTGCGGTACCGGGATCCGTAAGTGTGGTTGATGCCGGCTTCATGAAGACGTATGGAAATGTTTCCTCCCGCTCGATTGGATCTCCTCCACCTTCTTGGACATGTGCCGAGTAGTTGCCGGCGAGTAGCAACAGTTTATTGGGACGGGCGATCGGTACGAGCAGTTGAATGTCTTGGCAATTCGTCTTGAGTGAATCAACTTGATGTGGGTTGTCACACAACCATTGCCAGATTGCTTCTAAGGAAGATAAGTGTTCGCCGTCGGGAGGGAGCAGATCTAGCATGCAGGTGACTTGCCCTAGCTGTGCTGCATCAATTGCCGCAGCGGCAGCGCCGGTCGCCGAGCAATACGCGGTTGCTGCGGATTCAAGGTTGACGACGTGTTGATCAAAGTAAAAGGCAAATTGTTCGATATCGTTTTGTTGGTACCGGCTGATTCTCATAGTCAGGAATCCTTGGATGTGTTGTTGGGCGAACGTTGTAAGTATTTTCGGTGACTCAAACAATGCACCGAATTAGCAATCGATGCGACGGCCTTCATCGGAGGCGGTGATGATGTTTTCGATAAGTCGAACCGTGTCGACCATGGACTGTGTTGTATTGCGACATGTGTCGACTTCACCGCGGATAAGCGCATACCAATCTCGCAGCAATGCTACACCGTTAACACCACCGTAGCCGGGTGTGTCGTCGGCAGGTGCAATGAATTCATCTTCCATCGCATACCACTGAGGCTGAGGGCCGTGTATTTCTAAGACTCCGCCTGTGTTTTCTTTCCGCGGGTCCCAGTGCACCCAGCGTTCGCTGCCACGAAGCGTCCAGTGCATTTCCCCTGCCCAACGCGGAACCCAGTACCCTCCGGTGATGGTTGCCAGAGCGCCGTGTTGCATATCGAGTAAAGCGGTTCCGCCGTCTTCGACCGCCGCGGGGATAGCGCCAAACACGCCCACTCGAGCGGTAATTGCTTTGACGCTTTGGTCTGTGATGTACAGCAATAAGTCGAGATGATGACAAGCGAGCCAACTGAAGAAACCTGCATAGCTAACTTTTTCGTCAAATAGATAATGATCGCGGCCGCGGCGATTTACGTCGCTCGTTACATATTTGGATTCAATGCTTATGAGTTTCCCAAACTGATCGTCGCTGACCATTTGGCGAAGTCGATTAGCGCATTGGTCATAACGAAACATGTAACCACTCTGAAAGGCAACTCCGGCTTGGTCGATAGCATCTTTTATCTGCTCAGCGTCTGATACTCGGCCGGCACCCGGTTTTTCTAACAGAATATGTTTACCGGCGGCGGCGAGTTGTTGCACGACCGTAACGACCTCGTCGTTAGGCAGGCAGATAACCGCAGCATCGAATTGTTCGTTGGCGATGAGTTCGGTGGTTGAAGTGTAACGCGGTAGATCGACATAGCATTGCTGTAAACTTGCGGTAGTTCCACCGTACATGGGCACAAGACTGGTAATGGTTGCCTCGGACGTGACATTGGCGATCAGGTCACGCCAGCCAGCACCGTGTGGATTGTCGACTCCTATAAAGGCTAATCTCAGTGGTTGCGTCATGGTGAGTTTTAGTGGATTAATGGATGAGAAACTAATAGTTTTCACTATAACATAAAAACATTTCGAAAACGGGATCCGGAATATCGATGCATTCGAGGGCCGTTAAACCAACGCGGGGCGGGAAGGGGGACGACTGCCCGAAGGTAAATTCTTATGTTAAAATCATGCCATCATGAATGCGCCGAAATACTTACCCGTTGTTGAAGAATTATTACCGCTGGCGGATGTTGAATCCGTGTTTCTGCAATTATCAAAACAACCCCATTGCCTATTCCTTGATAGCGCAATGCAAGAAAAGGACCTTGGACGCTATTCCTTCATTGCGGCGGATCCGTTTGATTATCTCGAGATTGCCAGTCATACAGAGAACGAGCTTGACGTGTTACAGCAACGCTGGAATATGCTGCTGCAAGACATTGAAATCCAAACCATCGATGAGTTACCACCGTTTCAAGGTGGCGTGGCGGGTATGTTTAGCTATGACATCGGAGCTAGCCTCGAAAATATTCCCGCTCCACGGAGCAGTGAATTTGAAATACCCTCGTTAGCGGTTGGTTTTTATGACACCGTCGTTGTATTTGATCATCATCAAGATCGTGCGTGGATTATTTCACAAGGGTTGCCGGAAAAGGACCCAGCCGCGCGTACTGCGCGGGCCATCGCACGCATTGCACAATTTCGCGACTGGATCACTGAACAATCTCCCCGCACGCCGCAAATACCGACCGCGGGGATCGATGAAACGGCACTAGAGGCACAATTCCCCGTTTCTGCCAAAGGAGTGGACGACGGGCTATTGACGAGTAATATGTCCGCTGAGAAATATCTTGAAACAGCGCAAACGGCGGTCGACTATATTCATGCCGGCGATATTTTCCAAGTCAATTTGAGTCAGCGTCTTTTACATCGGGCGACCACCGATACGGTCAGTCTGTATCAACGACTGCGGCAGCGGAACGCAGCAACATTTGCGGGATATTTTGCAATGAACGACTTTGAGATTGCCAGTGCATCGCCTGAGCGATTTTTGCAGGTAGTCCAAGGTGTTGTGGAAGCACGACCAATCAAAGGAACACGTGCGCGGATCGCGATGCCTGAAGCCGATCTCTACGCCGGAGCGGATTTGCAACAGAGTGAGAAAGACCTAGCTGAAAATGTGATGATCGTGGATTTGTTGCGTAATGATATTTCCCGTGTCTGTGATTCAGATAGTGTGTTTGTAACAGACCTTTGCCGTCTTGAAGTTTATGAAACGGTTCAGCACTTAGTTAGTGTCGTCCAAGGACGATTGCGAAGTGATGCCAATATATTTGACCTTTTGCGAGCGACTTTTCCAGGTGGTTCCATTACTGGTGCCCCCAAAGTGCGAGCGATGGAATTAATCGCCGAACTTGAACCGACGGCGCGTGGGGCATATTGCGGGAGCCTAGGGTACATTGGGTTCAATGGAGATATGGATTTTAGTATCCTCATACGTACGATTACAGCAGGTAAGGGGTGGTGGCAGTTTCCAGTAGGCGGGGGAATCGTGGCGCAATCCAACCCACAACGTGAATATGCGGAAACGTGGGAGAAAGCAGTCGGTATGTTGCGGGCATTGAAATAGGTAATAATGCAAACGATATGATTTTACTCATTGATAATTACGATAGTTTTGTCCACAACCTCGCTCGGTATTTCCAGCGACTGGGGCAACAAACGGTAGTGGTCCGCAACGATGCGATGACAATCGATGAAATCCGCGAACTCAAGCCCGCTGCAATTGTCCTTTCACCAGGTCCCTGCGTTCCCGAGACTGCTGGTATTAGTCTAGAAGTAGTTACAGCTTTGTCTGGAGAGTTCCCAATCTTAGGAATATGCCTCGGGCATCAAGCCATCGGCCAAGCGTTTGGTGGTGATGTGATCCTAGCGGCGGAACCTGTGCATGGTCGTATCAGTAGCATCGAGCATGATGGTCGAGGGGTGTTCGCAAACGTTCCTCAGGGGTTTGCTGCTTGCCGTTATCATTCGCTAGTGTTAGATCGTGAGACGTTACCTGATGCTTTGGAGGTATCCGCAACTTTGGCGGATGAAACGTTGATGGCAATCCGACATCGCGAGCATTGTGTCGTGGGTCTGCAATTTCATCCCGAGTCGGTGCTCACGAGCAATGGATATTTATTACTAGCTAATTTCCTGAAGATGGCGGGTGTAGATGTACCTAATAATAATCTGACCTTAGATAACGAACGACATCTTGCTGTGGAGCCAACGCCGGACGATGCGAACCGCATCGTAACGTTTTAAAATCGCGTAGTACGAATAAACGATCAAATATGAAATATGAAACGGTATTTTCGATATGATTCTTGAAGGTATTGTTACCACACACAACGCAGACGGCACAGTCAATGTTTCCCCAATGGGTCCTGAGGTCGGTGATGACGCTATAGGCAATGAATTTGTGCTTAAACCTTTCAATACGTCCCAGACCTATCAGAATCTGAAACGCAGCGGAGTGGGCGTTTTACATATTACCGATGATGTGTTGCTAATTGCCCGTGCGGCCATTCAGCAATTAACGGATGCACCGGCGATTGACGAGAGTTGTGGCAAGCATCAGTTGGTTTTAGGAAGTGCTTGCAGGTGGTTTGAATTTGAAGTGGTGGAATTGGATGACGACCAGCAGCGGACAAGGATTCAATGCCAAACCACTCAACAAGGAGAATTGCGACCGTTCTGGGGATTTAATCGAGCTAAACACGCCGTACTAGAAGCAGCCATTTTAGCGACTCGAGTCGGGATTCTGGAGCGGCAAGAAATTGATCAACAGATGCAACATCTAGAAATCATCGTCGGTAAAACAGCCGGTAAACAGGAACTCGAAGCATTTGAATTGATACAACGATTCTTGGCGGTCACAAATTAACAGGCCTACGTCGGCAACACCGTGCGACTAAAAACGATCAATCAGTTTTTTTGCGGGTGAGGCGATGGCTGGTTTCTTCTTGGGTCAAGTAGCCCCAATCCAATGCCTGATCTTGGGTGTATTGTTTGTCCAATGTGAGCGCCGTTAGTGCCTTGCCCATTTCAAAGCCTAAGTAGAAACTGTGGGCTGCATCTAGATTCGTAGGCGCTGCGGATTGTCCGTGCCCGCTGAGCAACTGCTCGAAAATCACGAACGGATCGTTATCAGATAAGTGTAGTTGTCGAGTGACGAGGTGAATTTCATCTCGTTCCGCAAAAATGCGATAGTTATTGTCTTTTAAGTCTGCGGCTAATCGGTCGAGTTCCTCGTTTCCAAAGGCCCTTAGTTCTTCGTCTCGCAAAGTTACCAAATCACGGTCGACATGTTTTGGTGGGACTCGTTGCTCGATGGCATAATGTACGAGTTGTCTCGCAATGGCGCATTCACGGACGCTTGTTCGGGACCAATTGATAACTTGAGTTGTTAATACACTGTGAATCGCAAGTTCTTGGCAAATGCCCAGCAACAGCAAGTTAACACCGGCACTGTCGCAATCGGTGAGTTCGGTGAGGTTACCGATGCCCATCATCATTTCAGCGTCTGGGTACCGTTGTCGCACATCCATATAACGCGAAAGGCTGTTGGCAAAACCGCAACCGATTGGCTCTAGGATCGGGTCGATCCGCAGTGAAATGTTGTTTATGGCTAAGAAATCAATGGTGTCATCGAGTCCCGCTAGTGTCGCTGGATCATCTGGTATGGCAATAACAGTCGCATCCCAATCTACAGCGGCCTCTCGGTTACTACTATTGACGCTCAGCACCAATTCAGCGCCTGCATCAACGGCAGCGGTAATCTCAGTTGAATTAAGGCTATCAACAGACACCCTTAAGCCTTCTGCACGCAGTGCCTTAACGCAGTCGGCCAATCCTTGCCAAGTGCTGCCAGGGTCACAACCAACATCGATAATATCCGCGCCGTCACTGGAAAGTTGCTGCGCCGATGTGATGATCTCCGACAATGTCAAACGGGGGGCATGATTAATTTCAGCGATGATCTCGATAGTCGACTCGCCATAATTATGCGGCGGTTGGTAGCCGAGTCCAAAATGCTGACGAAGTTTACGCAGATCTCGCGGCCCCGTTTCTACAGGGCAGGACAGGGTGGTTGTGAGTGGCGACAAGTCTCCTTGACAATATCCCGGAACGATGACGAGATCTATGCCGCTAGGCACTTCGAGTTTCTTAGCGATCCATGCAGGTGTCATGAGGGCGGCAACGGTAATAGGAAGCACAGCGACTTCATACTCGATGCCTGCTTCCACCGCCAGTTTTTTCAATTCGTTTTCGAGCGCATGTTGCGCCAGTCGACCCGTTACAAACAGGATCCGTTTTCCGGCCAGTGATTCGTTATTCGCCATCATTTTGTTCGTCTAGGGCAGTTGGTTCGATATGCTCATGACTCAAACCACCGTTAATGGAAATGGTTTGTCCTGTAATGAAACTTGCTGAGGGTGCAGCGAGATGGGCGGCAACGTTTGCGACGTCCTGAGGTGTGCCCCAACGACCCATAAGCGATTCCGCCTTTGCCCGTTTGTCCCATTCGGTAGACGCGGAGTTACCCCACGCTGTTTGGATCCAACCTGGTGCTAAACAGTTGACCCGAACATGAGGAGCTAATTCTCGAGCAAGGCTTTGTGAAAAACCGATTACTGCCGATTTGGTTGTGGCGAACAGTTGACCGCTGTCACCACTTTGACCGACAGTAGCTTGATCCCAACCCATATTTAAAATGACGGCATTGGCCTGTTTACCGATGCGGATCATCGGCTTGCTTAATCCACGGCAGATTCCAATTGTTCCTTGAACGTCAAGTTCCCACAGGGCAGCGAGTTTCTGTTCGAAGGACCAGTCAGCGGCATCGCCGGTAAGAACGTCGCGACCGGCGTTATTAACCCAGATATTGATTTGTTCGTTGACTTGGAATGCCTGCTCGACAAGCGTTGCTTGAGATTCCTCCGATGTAAGGTCGGCGTAGAGTAATGTGACGTCGCGTCCCAATTCGCGAATCTCAGCGGCGGTTGCTTCTAGGCCTGCTTGATTCGTATTGGCATGGATGATCAGGTTAGCACCCTGCTGAGCAAACGTAGTGGCAATTGCCTTGCCGATTCCGGAAGAAGCGCCCGTGACGACGGCCGTTTGGTTTGCTAAAGGTAATGAGTAATCGCCCATGGATGGTATCTGTTGTTTGGTGAATGGCGGTAGTTAGGATTAATCGGTGGAAACGAGATTGCGAAACCACAGGAGTTCATCGGCGATGCCTTGTGCTAAATCCGATCGTTGCAGATGTGCTGGCAAGACATTCCAGGCATACGTTTCAACTTCGAAATGTTCCAAGTTGGGCATCGACTTGCAGACTTCCATGCATTCCAGAATATCGTGTTGCGATGTGCTGAGTAGTCCTAATGATTCTAAGAAAATTGGGACATGGAAATGAACACTCCAGGTGCTCTCGAGCGTTTGGGCATCGGTGACAGTTTCCAGAGCTGCCGATAAGTCTTGGTGGAAGTGTATTATTTGATTGGATTCACGGATGCAGGTTTGATGGAGATATCGAGGTTCATTGAATCCGGCAAGTTGCTCAAACGCCGCAGTGCGATCACTAGCGGCAAGTTGTGCAAAATCAACTTGGACCGCAGATGATACTTGGATTTTACCGACTTGAATTCCTAATGATTGATACTGCCTCAGTACATCGGCTTGGGATTCGAACATTACGGCGCTGTGACAAACGTCGTGGCAGACCCGAATGTGGTGAAGTATTTTGTCTGCCGAGCCGTGGGGTAGTAGACGGTTTTGAAACAAGTCAATTATGTCTGCGGCGACGTCGAGTGCACAGCCTGGTTCCGGTTCAATGCATACGTGGATGGTCCGGCCGGTTGTTTGTTCTAATTCATGCAGGAAATCTGCAAGTTCAAGAAGTTGCCGAACCGCTGAATCCCAGTGTTTTGTGGTAAGTGATTGTTTTCCCCAAGCAATAGGCAACGTAGAGATACTGCCAGTTTTCCCGTCGGGAAGAATTGCGTCGAGGATTGTCGCTAGATTTTTCGTGTATTGGAGTCGATCGAGGTCGTGCCATGTTGGTTTGTAGACGTCGTGCTTGACGACTTCGTTGTGGAAATTTCCATAGGGAAATCCGTTGAGCGTAAAGGGTACGAGTCCTTGATCGGCGAGCCAGTCTCGGAAAACTGCGGTTTGCTGGGAATCAAGTAACTGCTGGGCGGCCGGTGCAGCGAGCCACAGCCCGATACCCATGGGGTCGTCCGGAGATACAAGTTGCTTGACGCGCGCAGTATATTTGGAGAGGTTCGCTTGAGTTGCTTCAAGGTCGACTCCGGCATGCACGTTGGTACAATAGCCAATCTCCAAAATATTTTTCCTTGTTGCCGTTAGTGATGTGATAGTGTTGCGCTGTTTTAACTGATTAAGTCTTTCATTTCGCTTACTGCCTGGCGTAGACCAACGAACACTGCGCGGGCGACGACGGAATGCCCGATGTTGAGTTCTAGCATGCTGTCGAGTTGTGCGACTGGTAGCACGTTTTGATAGTTCAAGCCGTGTCCAGCATGGAGATTCATGCCGGATTCGACGATCAGTTTCCCCGCAGTTGCCAATTGCGCAAGGCACCGTATTTGGTCCTCACCTTTGTGCAACGCATATTGACCTGTGTGCAGTTCAACCGCTTGGACTCTCATTTTGGCCGCTGCGTCGATTTGTGCGGGATCTGGATCAAGAAATAGAGCAACACTGATACCAGCATCTTGTAATCGGGAAACAACAGGTTTGATTGTTTCATAGTGGGTGATGGCATCGAGCCCGCCTTCGGTCGTAATTTCTTCTCGCTTTTCAGGAACCAGTGTTACTTGGTCTGGTGTTGTCTCACATGCCAGGTCAACGATATCGGGGGCAGTGGCCATTTCAAGGTTGAGTTTGATGTTAACTGAATCACTAAGCATGCGGACATCACGGTCGATGATGTGTCGGCGGTCTTCACGCAGGTGGATGGTGATGCAGTCGGCGCCACCGAGTTCAGCGAACGCAGCGGCCCATACCGGATCGGGTTCGTACGTTTTTCTCGCTTGGCGAATAGTTGCGACGTGATCGATGTTGATGCCTAATTCGACCATGTTGAAAGATCTACTTTCGTAAATGGGTAAGTGTTTACAGGGTTCAGTCGTCAAAGATATTGTACGGTGTGGACCGCAGATCGGTAAGAATGTCAAAAAAAAATTGACCGCGAAGGAAAGTCAACTTAGGAGATATCGGCGCCTTGATTGTCGGCGCGGACGATTTCGACACGTAACGTTTGGCCCGAATCATCAGTTCCCATAGAATCTTTGAATCGTTCCGCGTCGGCTTGCGTTTCGAATATGCAAAACAATGTTGGCCCCCAGCTACTTTGCCCAATTCCGTGAGCTCCTAGGTCCTTCAGCCACTCCACACGACGATTTAGCATGCGACCATTGTAAGGTCCGCCTTGAATCGAAGAAAAACAACCTCCTGCTATCCGACCATAGTTTTCGATGGCATCGGCGGCCATCATAAAATCACTCGCAGTGATGCCTGGCAGTAAGCCGGATTCAAGTTCGGTTATAAGTTGATCGGTGGTTCGCTGTGATACGGGTGGAATGTCGCCGAATACGCGAGTTTCTTGCTCACCACTTAATCCTTGTTCGTTTTCAGGGCGTATTAACATAATTCGCCAGGCTTCGGGAAAGTCGAGTCGGCACTCTAGCGGGGAGATGCGTTCACTTGGAAGACGCCCCCGCTCTACGATCAACCCGCCGAATTCAAATCCGTAGGTGCCGACCGCGCTACGAGATGCGCGGTTGACGACGAAGGCACGCTCCATAGCGCCAAAGCCCTCGCCAGTTAGGAAGGCTTGTAGTATTTCAGCAGTGGAAAGTCCAAGTTGAGTACCAAGCCCGAGGCCGACGTGTTGCTCGGGGGCAGCGGTAACGGTGAGTACGCAGTCCGGCAATGTGGCGACCTGCGTATAAAGCTGCCACTGCTGGGCAAAATCAAGCAGTCGTTCAGAAAAACGACCCTCTGTGGCAAATTTGTCGGCTGGAGTTGCTGTGATTTCGACGCGTGGTTCTTTGAGCATCAAACCTACACCACCGAAATTCCGACCTTCTTGATTGCCGAAAGAGAGTAGTCCAAAGTGTAGACGCGTGGGAGCGCTGACATGGACAGTTTTTGTGGTGTGGGCGTGAAGGTTTGATTCGGTCATCAGGTATTCAGAGGGAAATGTCGACTTATTTGTTTCGTTGCATCTTAGCCCACGTGTCTCGCAACGTGACACTGCGGTTGAACACCAAGTTTTCCGGGGTCGAATCTTTACTATCTACACAGAAATATCCAAGCCGCTCAAATTGGTAAAGCTCACCCACGGCGGCATCGCCCAGAGATGGCTCAAGTTTGCAATCGGCGAGGATTGCTAAAGAGCTTTCGTTGAGGTTATCTAGATAGCTATCAGCGGCGGGTGTCGCATCGGCTTCATTGGCGGTGTTTTCAAACGGATCCGTCGTTTTGAAGAGATGATCATAGAGTCGTACTTCGGCTGTAACTGCAGTCGCCGCGGCGACCCAGTGGATGGTCCCGCGTACCTTCCGGCCGTCTGGTGCTTTGCCTCCCAGTGTTTCGGGGTCGTAGGTGCAACGTAATTCGACGACCTCGCCGGCATCATTTTTAATGACGTCCGTACAGGTAATGAAATAGCCGTAGCGCAGTCGGACTTCTCGTCCAGGTCCTAGCCGAAAGAATTTTTTCGGTGGATCTTCCATAAAGTCTGTTTGCTCAATGTAAAGCTCTCGAGAAAACGGAACTTTACGTTTACCGGCACTTTCGTCTTCGGGGTTGTTGATAGCGTCCAGTTGTTCAACTTGGTCTTGCGGATAGTTTTCGATCACGACTTTAAGGGGTCGCAATACACCAGCACGGCGATGGGCCCGCTTGTTGAGGTCAGCTCGAAGAGAATCTTCGAGCCACGTCATGTCGTGGAGACTGTTTTGTTTGGTGACGCCAATGCGTGCACAGAAATTTCGGATGGATTCGGGAGTGTAACCTCGTCGACGCAGTCCGGAAATGGTGGGCATGCGTGGGTCGTCCCAGCCTGAAACATGATTGTCTTGGACAAGTTCGAGTAATTTCCGTTTACTCATCATTGTGTGTGTGATATTGAGCCGAGCGAATTCTATTTGACGAGAACGGAAAATGTCCAAGGAATCCAAAAACCAATTGTAGAGTGGTCGGTGGTGTTCAAACTCGAGCGTACAAATGGAATGTGTGATTTGTTCGATGGAGTCGCTGATACCATGAGCATAATCGTACATCGGGTAGATGCACCAGTCGCTACCTGTGCGGTGATGATCGATCTTGCGGATGCGGTAGATCGTGGGGTCACGCATGTTCATGTTAGTTGAAGCCATGTCGATTTTGGCTCGCAAGGTGTGCTCGCCCTCGGAAAACTCGCCTGCTTTCATGCGGCGAAAAAGGTCGAGACTTTCCTCAGAATCCCGCGTGCGATAGGGACTGTCTTTACCGGACTCGTTCCAGCCTCCGCGGTAACTGCGAGTTTCCTCAGCGTCGAGGCTGCAAACGTAAGCATGGCCTGATTTGATAAGCTGTTCGGCAAAATCATACAGTTGTTGGAAGTAATCTGAGGCGAAGTAGACCTCGTCCCACTGAAATCCTAGCCAGCGTACGTCTTCCATGATGGATTCGACGTACTCGGTCTCTTCTTTGGCTGGGTTGGTGTCGTCAAATCGTAAATTGGTTTTCCCGCCATTTTCCGCGGCAATGCCAAAATTTAAACAGATGCTCTTGGCGTGCCCAATGTGCAGATAGCCATTTGGTTCGGGCGGAAATCGAGTTTGCACGCGTCCGTCATGTTTACCAGATTCGTTGTCCGCGGCGACGATTTGCTCGATGAAATTAAGCGAAGCCGCGGTAGGTTCGTCACTCGAATCTTTGTCGGTGCCGTTGCAGTGTTGATTCTGATTCATGATGGTTGGGTATGTGTTGGTGGCTGTTTTTGAGGGTTGAGTGGCTACCGAATCTGTTGTGTGGCCAACTCACTGTTTGTGATTGTAACGTGAAGCCGACTAGTTTTAATACGGCAAAAAAGACTTTGTTATGCCGTGTCGATGTCGTGTGAAGATATTGCAAGAGTGATAGCTCGTTCAATGCGATTGAGGCATCGCTGTTGCCCGAGAATTGCCAGCGTATCAAAAAGTCCGAAGCCGGCGGGTTTGCCAGTAATGGCGACGCGTAGCGGATGCACGACTTGGCCAAACTTAAGTTCACCGTCGGCGATGAACTGCCGTATCGCGGCTTCTACGCTTTCGGCGTTGTAGGATTCAATAGCCGCGAGGGTATTGGCAAAATCTCGTAGGATTTCAACCGCTCCGTAGGAATTGGCAATACGTTTGCCAAAAGATTTTTCATCGTATTCGATGGCATCGTCGTCAGTGAAGAAATCGTCGTAATTGAGGATGTCGCCGGCCACGGTCATCCGCTGTTCGCTCGCGGTAATGATTGAGTTTACATAGGGTGCGGTGTCGCAGTTTGGCGGCGTGTCGATTAGCCCAGCTTGTTGTAAATAGGGCACGGACATGGCTGTTTTTTGTTTAAGGTCGAGTTGGTCCATGGCGCGTTGTTGGAACGCCGTTAGTTTGGTTGGATCAAAACTAGCAGGACTTTTGACGACCCTCTCTAGTGAAAACGCACTGATCATTTCCTCGCGTGTGAAATCTTCAGTCTCCCCGTCGAGTGACCAGCCTAGTAGCAGTAGATAGTTGACGATGGCGTGAGGGAGGAAGCCGATGTCACGGTAAAAGTCCACGAGTACGGGGTTGAAGGTTTCTGGGGAGAGTTCTTTTCCGCAAGTTGTGGCGATGCGACTGCCGTGTTCATAGAGTTTTAGGAAGTCCTGGTTTTTAAGGTATTTCGCTATTTTGCGTTTGCTTAGTTTGTTTTTGCTACCCGGTTCTGCGACGTAAGGCAAATGTGCGTATTGCGGTAGGTCGTAGCCGAGGCCTTGAGCGATGAAGATTTGCCGAGGCGTGTTGGAGAGGTGTTCTTCGGCGCGGATAACATGGGTGATCGCGAATGCTGCATCGTCGACGACGCTGGCCAAGTGATATAGGCAACTGCCGTCGGCTTTTTGAATGACCATGTCTTGTTCACTGGCCCACTGGAATTCGACAGTGCCGCGGATTAGATCCGGGATTACGCAGGTGCCTTCGCGGGGCATCTTTAGACGGACCACCGCAACGCGCCCTTCGGCTTCGTAGGCAGCGGCTTGGGCATCGGTGTCGGCCATCCAGTTGCGGCTGTATAGATAGGAGGTGCCAGCGCTTTGAGCGGCTTCGCGTTCCGCTTGGACTTCTTCGGTACGTGAATAGTCCCGGTATGCGAGTCCCTTTTCCAGTAGTGTTTCGACAGCACTTTGGTAGTGGTCGCTCCGTTGTGATTGGAAATATGGGCCGCAGTCGCCGCCGATCTCTGGGCCTTCGTCCCAATCGATGCCTAGCCAGCGGAAGCCGTCGAGTATTGGTTGTAATGCTGTATCGACGTTGCGATTTTGGTCGGTATCGTCGATGCGGAGGATGAATTGACCGCCGTGTTTACGAGCGTAAAGCCAATTGAATAGCGCCGTGCGGACTCCACCTATGTGAAGGTAACCTGTCGGGCTGGGAGCGAATCGTGTACGTACCATGATTTTAAGAATTTTGTTAGTTGGTGACCGGGCGGTTGCTGAAATAGCGTATTTACGTTGCGTCAGTTGTCTATTCTATCGGGGAGTTCCCGCGGCGAGTATGACGTAGTCGTGATTAATCGAGTTAGTTTATTGCGTTTTTTGTGTAGAGCGAAAAAAAATGTGCCGATGACTTGACAAGGTAGTGAACATATGTACACTATATAAATATACAGAGGCAAATAAAACAGTGCCGGTTGACGTTCATATTAGGGCCATGAAAGAAGGAGTGAACAATATTTAATAAATGCCTGCTTCCCAACAACATCAACATGACGGGCACGACGAACATCTTGGACATGCAGAACATGATCAATCTGAACCGCAGGGAGAAGATGAGCAAAGTGATCAAAAAAGGATATTACAACAACTCCAGCACTTGATGCGTGACTTCCAACCAGTGGCTGTTGCGAAATCTGGGGAAGCAAGTGTGCCCACGGGTTGGGAGCAATTAGATTCGATTTTGCCATATGGAGGATGGCGATCGGGGCAATTGGTAGAGTGGTTGGGCGAAGTCAAAGGTGGTGGAGTGGGATTACTGGGACTATGGTCTGCTTGGCAAGTGGCACAACGTGGAGGGGTGCTTGTGGTACTCGACAACACGGGTAAGTTTTTTCCACCGGCAGCCGCAGCGTTGGGGATTCACTTGAGTCGCATGTTGGTGGTGAGTCCTCAGAGTAAAGCAGATTTTGACTGGGCCTTGGATCAAGTGTTACGTTGTCGAGCGGTAGGAGCGGTATGGGTGAATTTACTCAAAATTGATAATCGAGCTTATCGGCGATTACAATTGGCAGTCGAAGAGAGTGGTGTATTTGGTGTTTTGGTTCGAGACCAGAAGTGCTTACATGATCCGACGTGGGCACATTTACGGTTACGTGCAACTCCTTTAGCGGGACAGGGCGATTGGCGGTTTCGGGTTGAGGTGATACGTGCTGTGGGCGGGAATGCGGGAGCAAGTTGTGAATTGGAATTTATGGAAATCGAAAATCAACAACGGTCTAAAAGGGACGGGGGTTTGATAAACCACACAAGCAGACCACCAATTATCACAAATTACTCGCAATGAATTCCAATGAAAAAATAATTTGCATATGGATACCCGGTGGAATTGAATCCACTGGCAAGGATGGGATGAGTATGGAGGCTGGTAAGGATACCCGGTCTGTCGAGCGGCAAGTTTGGGAAACTCAGGATGGGATGTACCAACTTGCTCGCTGGGCAAACCGTTATTCGCCATTGGTAGGTTTTCCTGAGTCGGTAAATTGGAAGCGTGAGTTAGCTGCTCAAGAAAAACGGACTGCGGGAAAACATGTGGGTACTCAATATGCACATCAACCCGACCCCCGTGCGGCAGCTTGGAAAACGGAAGCAATTTGGTTGGATGTTACCGATGTGTGTCAATATTTTGGAACGGTGACAAAATTGGCGGCGCGTATCCGTAATGATTTAATACGATTGGATATTGTGGCACGTATAGCGGCGGCGAGTACGGTTGGCGCAAGTTGGGCCGCGTGTCTGTATTTGGCGAATCCAACAGTCAACCAAACGGTGGTTTTATCGACTGTTCAACAGAATCAACAGAATCAAGTGGCGGTTCGGAAAGAACTAGGACAACTCCCTGTAAATAGTCTTAGACTTCCCGCGACCGCGCTGGATGCATTAGCGCGACTGGGGATAGTTACTCTCGGACAATTAATTGCATTACCGCAGGAAGCGATAGCGCAGCGACTTGGGGCGGTCGTTACTCAGAGATGTCAACAGCTTTTCGGTCAGGCAATTGAGCCGCTGAAAATGATACATTCACAGCAGAGGTATCTCTCCGAACAAGTGTTGCTAGGCCCGATCGGCGGGTCGCAAATGGTTGTGGATTTGTTTAGACATTTGCTCAAGCCTATTTTAGGGCGTCTTAAGAAACGAGGCCGTGGAGTATTACAACTCTGCTGTAAGTTCGAGGTGTCGCGGTACGGTCAGAGGATTTATGGCGATACCGTGAATGGTGCATCCGAGACCGTCGTCGCTGCAAGCACACACATCGAACAATTTAAGATCGGCTTGTATCGACCTACGATTGAATGTGCACATCTTGTTTCATTATTTCAATTAGCGTGGGAAAAGGTTGGACGCATCGACGAGATGTATCATATTTCAATTGAAGCTAGCCAAACGGCAGTGATGCAGCAGGTTCAATTGGGGCTGTTCACGGAGAAAGAATCAGAACAACCTGTTGCGGGAAATTGCGAGTTAGCTCGGGATCAAATTCCGCCACGTGTTTTAGCGAGATTGATTGATCGGTTAACGAGTCGGCTTGGAAAACAACGGGTCTCGCGGCCGCAGTTGCGGGCGGAAGCCGAGCCAGAACTTAGCTTTGAAATGCAAGTGGTGGTTGAACTGGATATGCAGCGATGGTGCCGTCATGTTTTGCGCCCGGTTCGTAAAGCGTTGGATGCCAGCAGTGGACATCCGCCGCCCGCAACCGCTCAGAAGACGCAGCCCAACAGGCAACGTTCCGGTTGGGCATTGGGACAGCAATTATCGGGCGACTCACGACCGTTGTGGTATTGGGCTTCCCCATTGGAAATCCAATGTCACAGTAAAAGTAGAACGGGCGCACCCGTCCGTTTGTTTCATAGTGGCAGTTGGCAACAGGTGGTACGTTCTTGGGGTCCTGAGCGAATTGAAACGGGGTGGTGGCGGTCGCGTGCTGTGCGGCGAGAGTATTTCCGAATTGAAATTGATAGCGGTCAACGATTTTGGGTGTTCAGGCAATTGCCAACCTCACAGTGGTTTCTGCAAGGAAACTTTGGTTAGGAATTGAGCTACGGATGAACTACGCCGAACTACATTGCAAATCCAATTTTTCATTTCTGCAAGGGGCTTCTTCTGCTGATCAGTTGGTGCAGCGTGCAGTGAGACTTGGATATACAGCCTTAGCGATTACAGATCGCAATACCCTAGCTGGAATTGTTCGCGGGCATGGTGCGGCCGTTGATGCTGAATTGCAATATATCGTCGCTGCGGAATTAACCTTTGATGACGCACCACCTTGCGTAGTTTGGATTCGCAACCGTTTAGCCTATGCAGCGCTGTGTCGTTTACTAACTCTGGGCCGTCGCCAGGCATTCAAAGGTAATTGCCGTTTGTCCTTTGAGGACTTAGTTTCTCATGGTGACGAATTCCTATTGGGTGTGATCCCTGATTGGAATCGGTTGTCGACGGAGACAAGCTCGGATCACCACCGAGTGCATGCTGCTGCCCAATTGATCGACGCTGCAGACTTGCAAAGATACGAGGACATGTTCGGTGAGCGTTGCTATTTGCTTGCGGAATTGCACCGCGGGACAGCAGACCTGCAGCGGCTTGATCGTCTTCAGGAACTGTCGCAACAAACTCGAGTGCCGCTCGTTGCGTCCGGCGATGTGTACTATCACGATCCTTCTCACGCGCGGCTGCAAGACGTTCTTACTGCAACCGCTCATGGGTGTACGGTGTACGATATTGGACCCTATCAGTTTGCCAACGCCCAACGCCACATGCGCCCGCTTGAAGACATCGCAAAATTATATCAACAGTTTCCTCAGGCACTTCAACGAACACGGGAAATCGCTGACCTTTGTGGATTCTCACTATCCGAATTGCGATATGAGTACCCCGAAGAACTCGCCCCAATAGATATCACTCCGATCGCATATCTCAAACAATTGGCATGGGAGGGGGCTCACGAGCGATATCCGCAAGGGATTCCTCGCAAGGTTATTAACCTACTGCAGCACGAACTGGAACTGATTGGGGAATTGCATTACGAAGCCTATTTTTTAACGGTTTGGGATCTGGTTCGGTTTGCTCGTAGCCAAGAGATTTTGTGTCAGGGGCGAGGATCAGCTGCCAATTCGGTTGTCTGTTTTTGCTTGGGCATAACGTCAGTTGACCCAGATACAACTCAGGTGTTGTTCGAGCGTTTTATTAGTCGTGAACGGGCTGAAGCACCCGATATTGATGTCGATTTCGAACATGAACGTCGTGAAGAAGTACTGCAATACCTGTATAACAAATATGGTCGTGATCGCGCGGGAATGACCGCTGTGGTTACCTCCTATCGCATGCGCAGTGCGGTGCGGGAAGTTGGTAAAGCTCTAGGGTTCCCCGCGGATTTGGTAGATGCGGTTGCTAAAAATCTCGATGGACGGATTGCGGAAAACGATTTCTGTTTGCGTTGCCGAGAAGTAGGGTTAGACCCAGATGAATTGGCGGGACAACGGTTTGTGGAACTCGTGGAGATGCTGCGAGGAATGCCTCGGCATCTGTCGCAACATGTAGGCGGGATGGTCATCACCCAAGGATTACTCAGTGAACTAGTACCTATTGAAAATGCCGCCATGGACGCACGAACGGTGATTCAATGGAATAAAGACGACCTAGATGAACTTGGAATACTGAAAGTCGACTGTTTGTCGTTGGGAATGCTTACCGCTATTCATAAGTGTTTTGATATGTTGCGACAACACAAGAATGAAGACTGGACGTTGGCAACGATTCCTGCGGATGACAGCCAGGTGTATGACATGATTTGTAAGGCTGATACCGTGGGTGTGTTTCAGATTGAGAGTCGAGCACAAATGAGTATGCTACCCCGCCTGAAGCCACGTTGTTTTTATGACCTTGTTATCCAAGTTGCGATTGTCCGCCCCGGTCCTATTCAGGGCAACATGGTTCATCCCTATCTGAAACGTCGTGACGGCCTAGAAGAACCTAGTTATCCAAATGATGCGATTCGCGAAGTACTCGACCGCACGCTCGGCGTCCCGTTGTTTCAAGAACAGGCAATGCGATTGGCCGTGGTGGCAGCTGGATTTACACCCGGTGAAGCTGACCAACTGCGGCGGGCAATGGGGGCTTGGCGGCGACCTGGCGTGATCGAGGAATTTCATCAAAAACTAACAAAAGGAATGCTGCAGCGTGGATTAAATATGGAATTTGCCGAGCAAGTGTTCACACAGATTCGAGGATTTGGTGAATATGGATTTCCCGAATCACATGCGGCCAGTTTCGCATTGTTGGTATACGTATCAGCGTGGCTTAAGTGCCATCATCCTGCTGTATTTGCGGCAGCAGTAATTAATAGTCAACCAATGGGATTTTATAGTGTAAGTGATCTCGTGACTGACGCTCGCCGACACGAAGTGAATGTCTTACCGGTCGACGTTAATTTGAGCGACTGGGATTGCACGCTAGAGCAAGAGGATGATCGTACAAACAATGCCAACAAACGACTAGCATTGCGATTGGGAATGAAAGTCGTTCATGGTATTCGCCAAGACGATGTAATGCGAATTTTAGAAAATCGCGGCGAGAGACTCTACGGATCGGTGGAAGATTTGCGACGCCGTGGTCGTGCTAGCCGATCGTTTATTATGAAGTTGGCGGACGCTGATGCGTTTTCTAGTTTTCAACGAGATCGGAGATCTGCGCTGTGGGAGGCCTTAGCCCAAGAACGTAGTATGTGTGAACAGCCATTGTTCGATTTAATTAGTGCCAGTGATGACGACGTTCCTGAATTACCCGTGATGCAACCAGCAGAGCAGGTGGAGATGGATTATCGGACCGCTGGTCTTTCGTTGAAAGGTCATCCATTGATGTTCTGGCGTGAACAGTTAGATGCAAAATCTGTCGTTACCGCAATTCAATTGGGGTCGCTGGAAAACGGTCGTTACGTTCGAGTCGCGGGGATTGTGTTGTTGCGACAACGCCCATATACCGCGAAGGGGATTACCTTTGTCACGCTTGAAGATGAAACGGGTACGATTAATCTTGTACTGAAGCAGAACATCTGGGAACGGTATTACACCGTCGGACGGCGTAGCAACGCTTGGCTAGTCCATGGGAAGCTAGAAAGAAAAAATTCCGTGATCCACGTCGTAGCCCACCGCTTGGAGGATCTTTCTGCTGCGCTCGGTAAATACAACCCGAAACCACGAGATTTTCGATGAACGCGGATTTTACATAGAACCAGCAGAGCGCATTTGCGGGTTAACCACCGGACAATTTATCGATCGCGTCATTGAGTTGTTGTAGCTCGTCAATCAAGAATTCGTGTTGCGAAAACAACGCCTTAGCACTTTGCAGCATGGAGAGTGCTTGCTGGTGGTCGGAATCAGCAAGTTCCGTGGCGGCGGCGACGATTCGATTGATCTCGTCGCGATAAATTGTTTTTAAATGAGTCGTTTGGTGGTCTACTTGAGTTGCTTCTAATTGGAAGTGTTTGAGTTGGATCTTAGCAAAATCGACGCAACGGACGGCATCTTTGTCGTCTGTAAACGCATCGTAGGTGGTAATAAACGATTCCAGTTGGGCAACGCCCGTTTGTGGCGCGTCGGCGGCTGTTTTCAGAGCAGCAAGTAGCTGTAATTCAACCACTGACAAGGATTCCGTATCTTGGGAAAGTTTATCAATGTATTTCTGTAACCCTCGCTCGGAGGCTAGCACGTCATGCAATGTTTTGATTTGCTCATGTTTATCGTGGTTGGGAAAACGCCCGATGAAATCCTCCATCTCCTCATGAGCTTGTGCCCAATCTGATCCGGGATTAATCCTCGCCTGCATAATATGTTCTAGTAATTCATCAGCGGTTGCTGGGCGGTTTATATAGTTTGTAAAGGCAAATATGCCACCGATGACCGCCAAGAATCCTACGGCGATCAAAATACTCGCAGTCACTCCGCGCTTTTGGCTGTTTTGTTCTTCGGCACGTGTCGGGTCGACCCGCGTGAAATGGCTCTGATTTTCACTATCGACAGTTGTCGCTGGTGACTCCGATTCGATATCTGCGATCCGCAAATCGTCCGCCGCTGCTCCGGTTTCATAGGGACCTTGCAACGTGGGGTGCAACAGCGTTGATGAATTATCTTCATCAATTTCGCTTCGAGTGTATTCACCAGTCGGAGTATTATCGCTGTAGGTTGCTCCGGCATTGGTATCGGAGATATCAATAACTGGATTTTTGGTTGTGGATGGTAGTTGGGAATTTAACGCATGCTGCATGGCCTGTAAGCGGTGAATAACGGCCAGAGGTGTGGGCACACGATCGTCTGGATTCTTGCTGAGCAATTGTCCTACGATATGGTTGAGTTCTCGGGGAACGTCGAATTTTGTATCGAGTAATGAAGGTGGCGGGTCATGACGTAATCGATGAATGACTTGAGCAATAGAAGGGCTCGAAAACGGTGGCTTTCCGGAGAGTAACGCATACATAACGGCGCCGAGCGAATACAGATCACTGCGTACAGTGGGTCGCTGACCTTCGGCCTGCTCTGGCGACATGTAATCGGCTGTGCCGACGACAGCATGGTCGGCGGTGAGTTGAGCGGTACCGAAAAGCCGAGCAATACCGAAGTCGACCAATTTTACGGAACCAGATCGGGAAACGATTAGATTGGACGGTTTCAGATCGCGATGAATGACACCGCGGTCATGGGCATGTTTTAATGCATGACATATTTCGATGGTCAGGCGGACAACATCTCGCCAAGCAATCGGCCCTTCAGATTTGAGTGTCTCATAAAGACTAGGCCCGTCTACCAGTTCCATGCTGTAGAAAAGTATGCCATCCTGTTCACCAAAGCCGAATATTTCGACGATACCATCGTGATGAAGTTGTTTCAGCGTTTCGATTTCTAACGAAAATCGATTGCGGAAATTATCATCATCCTCAAAACCGACGGAGAGCATTTTTACCGCGACAACGTCAGCGGTGTCTTCGTGATGAGCCGCATAAACAAACCCCATACCACCTCGGCCAATTTGCTTGTCGATGATGTAGGGGCCAAGTTGTTTTAGCATGACTCACATGACTCTTTAGGTTGGATTTGAGTGTGTCGTCGTGGTGTATTGGAAAATTCAGTCACTAGTGCAGTGGATTTACCGATAAATCCGTTTCTACATCGGAGCGATTCGTTCAGACCCAACATCCGTGGTAAGCAGCACGTGTGCGTCAAAACTCTTTGCAATAAGATCGGCTTTTACCGTAGTATACTCGGGATTGTTCCATAAGTCGTTAAATTCCCACGGGTCGTTTTCGAGGTCATACAATTCGCCGAGTCCGTGCCCGTGATAAATCGAAAGTTTGAATTGCCGATTACGATACATCGTGGCAAATACGCCGCTACCCCCTGTGAAAAATGGATCTAACGCGTCGAAATATTCGCTGCGTACAAACTCTCTGTGATCATCTTCAGCGTCTGGATTTGTTAATAGCGGTACCAGTGTACGACCTTGCATATAATCTGGTTGTTCGATTCCCGCAAGTTCAACGATTGTTGAAGTTAGATCAAGAAGTTCGACAAGTGCATCTCGCCGGACATTTTGCAGGAATCTTCCGGGACATGAAAAAATAAGAGGAACACGAACAAGGCCCTCGTAAAAACGACAACCTTTCTCGAGCAGTCCGTGATCTCCGAGAGATTCACCATGGTCACTGGTAAAGATGATGATGGTGTTATCGAGTTGATTCGTGTCACGCAAGTGTTCAATGATTCGCTGGAATTGATCGTCAATTTGCTTGATCATGGCATAATAGTAGGCCTGCATTTGTTTAGCATCATGGCCACTTGGCGTTTTCGGATCACCCTGAAAATCAATCGCGGCTAATCGTGCTTGTTGCTCGAGATCCTTGGGTTGAAAATAGGGTCCCGGCATCTGTTTCGCATCAAATTGATCAGCGTAGAACTTCGGTGGAATAAACGGTGGGTGTGGATCATAAATATTGACACACAACATCCAAGGTTGGTCAGTATTTTGAATGTCAGACTTGTCGTCACTTGCAGTGAATTCAATTGCACATTCCGTTGCCCAACGAGTTTGATGCATTGCTGGATCCACCCGTTCTGGGCTATTACGCATTGCATCTAAATCACCACCTTGATCGCGGACCCAATCTGCATAGTGATGACCAGATTCCCAGTCGTCGCGAGGTGCGTGACTAAACTGCCAATAGGTCATGCCGTCGTCGAGTCGTGGTTCGGTGCGGTGGCCGGAACTTGTTAGATGAAATTTACCGATATTTCCACAACGATAGCCAGCATCAGAAACGAGTTTGGTAATTAGCGGTGGAAATCCTGGAAAGGTATCGTTTCCGTTACGAGTGTTATGAACACGCGCTGGGTACAAACCGGTTAAGAAACTTGAGCGACTCGGAGTGCAAATTGGACTTTGGCAATACGCGTGGGTAAAAGCGACGCCGGATTCAACTAACTTGTCGATATTCGGCGTGTCGACTTGCGGATTGCCCAAGGCACCGATCGTGTCAAATCGCTGTTGGTCAGTGCAGTACCAGAGGATATTAGGACGTGTAGAATCCATGGCAATATTTAAACCTATTCGGATATGGACCGTTTGACGATTTTTTCGTCAAAGTAATTGATATGCATTCCGGCATCGACAACGATGGTTTGCGCGCAGATTCCGGAAGAGCGCGGGCTGAGCAAAAACGCAGCGACATTTGCTGCTTCTTGCGTTTCAACGGCAGAACCTCGAGGGATTACCTGTTCGGCGTAAAGATAGGATTCAACGTAGCCGGGGATGCCGGCCGACGCAGATGTTTTTAGTAAACTTGGTCCGACTGCATTAAAACGCACATTTGAGAAACTACTAAACGACTTTGTGAGAAAAGCCAATGAGGAATCGAGAGCGGCTTTAATCGGACCCATGAATCCATAATTTTCGCTCGCCATTGTGGTAGTGGAGATGGAAATCGACACCACGGCAGCGTCGTTAGCGAAAAGATCCTTCAGTGCATTGGATACTGCCATCAAAGAAAAACAGCTGATGTCCACCGCGCGTAAAAATTGTGACTTACTCGTCGCGTGAAAGGGCTTTGGACCATCTTCATAATCGGCAAATGCAATGGAATGTACTAATCCGTCGATCACTGGATGTGATTCCGCTAGTGTTTCCCGGAGATTTTCAATTTGCTCAGGGAATTCTACGTCGCATACGTAGATCGGATGTTCGCCAATTAGTTTTTGTAATTCTTCGCGTCGCTTGTCGCTGCGAACAACATATACCGGCAGTCCGCCAGCTTCATAGATCGTTTTACCAATGTGGTAGGCGACACTCTTACGGTTAGCGACGCCCATGATAACGATGGTTTTATCTTCAAGTTGAAGGAATGCCATTGTGTGTTCTTTGGTGGTTAAGGATGGTGTCTTCGATTGAACTTTGAAGCTGCTTAGGTTTGCGGGTCGGCGATAGTACAGGCGAAGTCAAAACGAGTAGCCAACTTACCGTCAACGGTGACCCGTGCGGTCAAAAAATACGCGACTTGCACTTGGTCTGTAAGCGTCACTTCAATTTCAACGGTATCACCAGGTTTTACGATCTTCTTGAATTTAACATTATTCAGTCGAGTCGCAACAGGAACTTTACCACTTAGCTCATCGCCTGATTGAACTCCCCCAGCAGCTTGGATAATCTCCGCGAGCAACAGCGCACCTGCTTGCATCCCAACTTCGCACAATATAACTCCCGGTACGATTGGTTGACCAGGATAATGACCTTGAAAAAAGAACTCATCGTCCCGAAATGTCTTTTTGCAGCTGATTGTGGTATCGGTCTGCGATACCACTTCGTCAATCAATAGCATGGGTGCACGATGGGGAATTGCGGCTTGGATTTGTTTGATGGTCATAGGGTAATCGGTAAAATGGTTAGTGAGACGGAAACAGCGATTTAGTACCTTGGAATTGCGGCACCTTCTGTGGGGCACGCGATTCAGCTCCAAATCACTTCATTAATAGAGCATCCACGTCATTGGATACGATAACGCCATAGTTTATTGCACCAAGCCAGCCGGACATAATGATGCCAACGCTACCGGCATGATACAGTCCTTTGATTTGTTCGGGCAAGCCCCGACTGACCGCAAGGCCCTCAAATTTAGTTCCAAAACTAGCTCCGTTTTGATGCTGCGTGTAATGGGCAAAAGTACGCGGCGTAGATGCTTCGGCAAAAATGATTCGCTCTCGCGCGTTGGGCACGTATTTTTCAAGTGCTCCGAGAGTGGTGTCGATAAGTTCTTCTTTACTCGCTTTGTATTGCTCTTCATCCAAATGCTTCCAGTCTTCCCAGTTGGCATTGGTGCTTGACACAATTAAGTGCCGTGGATTCGCATGGGGTCGGGTACCGGGATAGTAAAATGAAAATGTGCGACTAGTAATATCACGGCTCAATAAAAGATCTGTCTCGAATCGGTCGGCAGTTGAGCTGAAGAGCAGGTCGCCCGTTGCGGGATCGATGGAATCGTTTTCGGCAAGCGCCATATAGACTTGCGTGCTGGAATTGTTTAGTCGGACATTTCGCGCGTCATCGATGTAATCTTTATCAAATACTTCTTCCCCGACCATTTTGAAGATTGTCGTCAGTAAATTGGCATTTGAAACTACACTGCGGCAGCGGATTGTGCGATCGTTGACTTCCACACTTTCAACAGCACCACGTCGGGTATTAATTTTCTTTGCGCCGCACTTGATTCGCACATCCACATTATTGCGTTTTAACTCGTCATGCATCATGTTGATGAGCATATCGGTTCCACCTTGGAAGGTGTAAACGCCGTTTTTCATGAAGTTAGAAAACACGATTCCGTAGGTGATAGCGGGGTCTTCTAAAGTTGATCCATTGGCATACGTAATGGGTTCCATCAATAGCCGGATGATATCGTGGCGACCAGGGAAGAATTGTTCAAACAATTCGCCCGTGGTCATTTGTTGTTCGTCGTAAAAATTCATATTCCGTGCTGCATCAAAAAACTTCGTCACGGTTTCACGTGCAACTCCGAATTGGCTTGATAACAGTTCCGTGAAACTTTCACGGTCGTAGGGTGTCGTTAATGAAAATTGTGGATTATCAAACCGCACGCCCAACAGTGGAATAATACGGTCCGCGATTTCTTGGCTCCAATAACGACGGCAGCTTTTTTTCATACCGAATGGAAACCCGTGTAGTGAGACATCAAATATGTGCCCACTGGGTCGTTTAAACCAAGTTGCCATTCCGCCCAGTTTGTAGTGTTGCTCGATGAGCAACACTTGATAGCCAGCCGACCCAAGAATATTGGCGGCGGTGAGACCAGCCAAACCACTGCCAATGACGATCACGTCGTATTCGTCTTGGGCTCCGGCAAGAAAATCTTTAGGCATGTGAATTAATGGTTTGAATTAGGTTATCGAACACTCGGTAGTTGCGAATACCGCCGAGGTTACATTCTACTGCATTTTGGTTTTAGCGTTAGGGTGATAGCGAAGGCGAGAGGCGCTTAATTTTCGCCTAGCAAATGATGATTCGCCATGGAGATACCGCTGATAATGGAACCCACGATTCCCACGAACCCTTGATCCGTACCACACAAGAAGAGGTTTTTGAAATTCGTCGTACCGTCAAACCACTTGCGCGTTGCGCCGTAAACTGCACCGTTGTCGTGTGAAGTAAATCGCTGGATTGTTTGAGGTGTAAACATATCTGTGTCGATGGTGTGTTCGCGGTAATCCGGTGCGAATTGGGTAGCTGAATCTACCACTTTGTTAAACCAGAATTCCTTCTGTTTGTCGTAGTCGTCTTTGTTTAGATTTTTCCAACGATTAAAGTCCGCTAGTGCGGTAATTCGCATGACCCCATCGGGGAGTTCACCATCGGACGCATCATAGCAATAATTGTTAGGCGTACAGATAACGCCAGTGCGTATATCACAAAGATCATCAAGTGGTCGTTGCCAATGGAATTTGTCCGAGTCGTTGAAAAAGATGATCGTCTTATCGTGCCCTAACTCCAAGGGGTAGGTGTCGAGTGTCGAGATAGCTTCTACGAAGGACAATTGGCCCGTTTTGTGAACATGGGTTATGTCTTCATCGTCACACAGTCGGAATGTCTCAACGGCGCCGACGCTACTTAAGATGTTCTTTGCGGATATCTCGTCACCGCAATCCAAGATGACACCCACGGCGCGGCCCTCATCGATTTTAATCTGTTGGACTCCAGTGCGTAGTTTTAGTTCGCCACCTAGTTCGCGGAATTTACGAACGAGCTTTCTTAAGATCAAGCGGACACCATCAAAGGGTCGTGCTAAGCCTTCGAGGAATAGGGCGCGGAACATAATGCAAAACTGCCCGTAGTCCATGTCATGTTCACGGGGGTTACCGTACCACATCACTGGACACAAAATCATTTCGATTAACAGTGGGTCGGTGATAACCTCGGACAGTCGTTCGCGGGTCGACAATTCAAAATGGCTTTGCTCAAGATCGTCGTAATCGACGAGCGAGTCCATCAGCTTTTCGAAGTTATCAATTTGATTGGGGAAAGCGCGAGCGACTTCGCTTCGCAGCAGATCGATATTGTTGTCAAATGCGAGTTCGACGTTGGGAAACGAAATGGATGACATTAGCTGTGGCGACAATCCAAAATCGTCCCACGTTAAACGCAGTTGTCGCAGTAGTCGAGCAAATGGGCCACGGCGTGTTCCTCGCGGTGTGAAGTTGGTGACCGCGTGCAAGCCGACATCGTAGTTACGGCCACGGAGCCGATAAAAAGAGTTCAATCCGCCGATTGTGTTATGGCGTTCGAGAATGCAGACCTTTTGATCATAGTACGCTGATCGGATACCGGCGGCTAAGCCTGACATGCCTGCGCCAATAATGATCGAATCGTACATGATTATGCCGCTGGTTTATCTTTCATCTTGGGTTCAAGGTAAGCAACTGTCTTGTTCATGCTTTCCAAATGTTCGTAGTCCTCGTTGGGAACTTTAACACCATAACGCTTCCGCAGTTCCATCACAATATCGAGGAAGTCCATACTGTCCATTTCCAGTTGACTCTTGAAATCTTGTTCGTCATCCAATGATGACAAGTCCTCATCCGGATTAATGGTAATGAGTATTTTTAGGACTGCATCACGAATTTCAGCAGGTGTCATGCTCGTTGCGCTCCGAGGCGGAAAATGGTTTGTAGAAACATATCAACCTACCAGTATATAAGATAGTGCAAGTGGGCTGACATGCCACACTGAATATGTATAATCCATAAATCTTACAGAGTTTATTAGATAAAACCAGTGGTTTCAGTCGCTCTTTTATCCACTTTGGTGTAATTTCGAGGGTGTAACCTAGAATGTCTACCTATAAGTGATAAACAAGGTGTTGCAGGATATTTACGAGGTGAATTTCTTTATTACCACAGTGGAATTGATTCCCAGCATTCCGAACGAATTGTTCACTATATAGTCAACGGTCTCTAACGTCTGGGGCTGATTTAGGACGAGTCCGTCCATAGCACATTCCTCGTCGAGTTGATCAACATTGATCGTTGCATGACAGATATTGTCATCAAATGCGGGGAGATTTCCTGCTAGTTCTAACGCACCGGCTGCACCCATCGTATGACCGATAAAGCTCTTGGTATTATTGACGCAGCAACTGGAATTTCCTTGGAATACTTTTCTGAGCCCAGCGATTTCCTGAATATCGCCACTTTTAGTTCCGGTGGCATGAGTGCTGAGGATATCGACATCCGCAGGCGTAATGCCCGCTCGATCCAATGCGATTTGGACACATTGCGATTGTCGTTCCGGGTTGGGAAGCACGAAATCAGTTGCGTCAGTGTTGATAGAATATCCTACGAGTTCACCGTATATGTGAGCACCGCGTGCCACAGCATCGTCTAATCGTTCCAGTACATAGACGCAACCGCCTTCCGAAACGACGATACCCGTGCGGTCGACATCGAATGGACGAGATGCTTCGTGGGCAACTGGATGTTCTGCCAACGCTCCTTGGCTCTTAAAACTGGCAAAGATTCCAAACGTGTGAATGCTTTCCGAGACACCACCGGCAAGGGCGACATCGCATTGACCAAGTTGCAGCATTTGAGCGCCTTGGATCAAACCAGAGTTGCCTGCGGCGCAGGCAGCACCAATTGTGTAATGCGGTCCAGTGATTGTCATATTTAAGGCAGCTTCGCCCGCTGGGTTGTTGGCGACTGTACGCGGATTATGAAAGTGATTCCAGACGCTTACGTCGTAATCATACTGGCTGAGTTCATAGATTTCATTTTCAGTCTCAACATTTCCATGTTCGGTGACGCCAAGGTAAATGCCTGTGCGAGAGCGATCGACTTGTTCCCAGTCGATTTGGCTGTTAGCGATGGCTTCGTTGCAACAGTAGATTGCAATACTGCCAGCTCGTGTGCCGCGTCGAATCTCTCGTCGGTTTTGATGTTTGAGCGCATCAAAGTCACAAATGCCAGCTAGTGTTTTTCCAACATAGCGAATTTCGTAATCCTGAACGCCACTCACTCCGGCGAGCAGGTTTGCGCGATAGTCTTGCAGATTATTACCGTTAGGTGCTGTCAGTCCGATCCCTGTTAACACAATGCGGGACACGGTGGGAGGTGTAAATTGATGGTGCGTTAGAGTCATGTTTCTTTAGGGGATCGTGAGTTGGACACTGCTCGATGACTGCCTGACGGCAGGTAATCCTTAAAATTATCCGTATTCGTTGAATTATGCAAGCGAGCAGGTGGGTTGTTTATCATTCAAGACTCACTCGCTGTGGGACTAATCTCCTGTTTGAGATCGTCCATCGCTTGTGCGGTAGAAACAATAGGGAAATATCCCAACAACTCTTGGGCGCGGCGATTATCAAAATAGTGGTCTGCCGAGAGTTGTTTTGCTAGAAATCGAGTCATCCGAGGTTCACTACCAATGCGTAACGTTGTGTAGATGGCCTCTAGCACCGCTCCCGCTACATAAGCAGTGCGGCTAGAAATTCTCTTTTTGATTGGCGGGACACCGGCGGATTGTAGTAAATCGTTGAGCCAATCCCAACAATTGACCGGTTCTTGTTGTGAAATCCAATATGCTTTGCCGTGAGATGCGGGGTTGTTGTTCAATGCGTCGATGGCACAAAGATGAGCGTGGGCCGCATTGGTAACGTGTACCATATCAACGAGATTGGTGCCGTCGCCAACGATTCTCAACTTACCTGCCTTGCCGCGTTGGATGAGTCGCGGAATGAGATGTGGATCATTTGCCCCCCAAATCAAATGTGGTCGCAACGCGCACGTAGCGAGGTTGTCTTGGCCATTTGCCGCGAGGACTGCCTGTTCAGCAATCGCTTTGGAGTGCGGATAATGACAAAGCCACGAACTGGGGTAGGGGACATCTTCTGGGATATTTGCTTGGTCCGTTCCGTCAAATGTCACACTGGGACTGCTTGTGTATATAAGTTGTTTGACTGCTTGGGCACGCGCGGCAGCGATTACCTGTTCGGTACCGACGGTGTTGACTTGGTAATAAGAATCCCACGAACCCCAAACACCCGGCAAGGCAGCGGTATGTATGATTACATCTACATTACGGCAGGCCTGGTGTATCGCCTCAGCGTCGCGAATATCACCATGTATCCACTGCACCCCCTGCTTCTCTAACGCGGGGTAAGCACCTCTTGAGAATCCAATGACGCTATGGTTCTGGCGCAGCAACTGAATTGCAATTTCACTGCCAAGAAAGCCTCCAGCGCCTGTCACCAATACCTTCAACGGACCGTTTCCCTTCTGCGGATTATTGTGGCTCATCGCCGCGAGGTTCAGGGACCCGTTTCTTTTCTAGGTCTATTTGAGACTGGAGATCCAGAATGGTTGTTGGCTGATCTCCGTTTTTTGGTTTTGCCTTGGTAGTTTCGTTCCGGAACGGCGATGGAGGTAGCACACCTTTTCCGTCGGCAACGCTGTCTTCGCCGTCAACAACGCTAGATTGCATGTCGACGAGATTGCCACTCGCCGGATTTGGCTCGCTGGCGATTTGCACAGGAGCCTCTATCGGTTTAGATGTCGTGATCATAACTTGAGGAATCTCAAATCCCCAATAACCTGATTTATTAAACCAAGCTTTGGGCACCGCAACTCGCAATTGATCAAGTTTAGCGGATTGCTCAACCGTAAGTACGATTTGATATGTTTCACTGATTTCACTCGACACTGGAATTGTACGATTGACGAGTTTAGCTTCTGAGTCAAGCAGTTGTCCGCCGCCGGTGGCAAGGCGAATCAGCGGGACGTAGGGGTTGAATTCATTAGGGCGGTTCATCGCGATTTGATTTGCAAATTGGCGTTGTAGCGACAACTCGGTTGATCTATTGCGGTTTTCAATTTTGATGACAATATTAAGAACGGGTTGCTCAGTTTGTTGTGTATCTAGCCAAACATGAGCGATTGATAGTCGCGCGTCGCGGGTCAGTTGGAATTGATCGTTGGTGGGATCGATCCATTGCGCCTGTTTGCTAAATACGTTATTGATTAGCAGAGAATGATCGGGGCTGTTTTCTGTGTTGGCGAGGTTGGCGTTGGGCGCCGGAGGATAGTTCGCTTGAGTAGACGTATTCCCATCCGTTGTCGTGGGTTCACTGTATAAATACCACGCAGTTGGAATTGTTAGGACGATAAGGCCGACTAAGGAAAGGACCAATGTCAGAGGGCGCCGGTTGTTGTTTTCTGTATTTTCACCGTCACCGGCATTATTCGGGTTGGGACTGTCGTTCTTAGCGGATTCCTCGAAATGAGGCGCGGTAACAAGATTGATTTGGGGCGCGAATACATCGGATTCCGTTGCTAATTTAGCGGTAGGAATGATTGTCGGGGGTTCAGCAACAGCACGTATTTGTGGCGGTGGTTGTCCGGGCGAGGTTTTGGCGTGTTGGGAATCTGCGGACTGCCCAATTATTGGGGGTGCGTCAATTTTTGGGTGGGAGTTGTGAGCGTCAAAAAGCTGCTTGACATGATGTGCTTCGTTCCAGCTCTTGGAAGTGGACTTGCGAACGAGTGTGTTAGGCGTGATTTGTCCCACTTCCGCGAGCAGTTTGAGCGTCTTGCCCGCAACTGGCCCGTGTTCCTGTTCATCGATTTTGTAAAACCACTCTGTACTCATTGTGCTAGTTAAGATCCTACCCTGTATGTGAAGTAATGATGCTTTTAAGTTTGTCTCAGTATCGTCAACATCTTGTTATTTAAAGTATATACAACTTTAAATATATCGGTTTTACTGTTCTCACGTAGTCACAAAATTTCTTTATTGCTTTAAAGAAAGTACTAGTCGGTGGGGATGCGGTCTTGGGCCCAGAGGGCAATTTTTTCGCGAAATATCTTGGCATTATGGCGGATGTCGACCGGTAATTCATCCATCACTAGAACAAATTGGATGTCAGCGGCGGCCGGATTGTTCGCAGCAAGCTCGAGGATGTCCTGAGACAATTGGGCGTCGGTAATTTCCTGCGATTCGTCATTTGCATGTCCCCGAGCCCATCGCTGTACGACGATGGCCGCAGTCATTGTGTTGTCAACTTTGACACCTACCAGTGCGCTGCGGTAAACAGCCGGATGTTGATTGATGATCGCTTCAAGAGGAATACTAAAAAGGGTTTTGTCAGCGAGTTGTACGCGGTGCGTCTTACGACCACAGAACCAAAATCGATGATCGCCATCGAGGTAGCCGACATCACCCATGCGGTGCCAGAAATTGTCACCGTCGGAGATTTTATGCATCCGTGTTTCCTCGTCATGTGTCACGTAATGCGAAGTCACGACTGGGCCTTGGACAATTAGTTCACCAATGGTTCCTGTTTCCACCGGTTTTGCCTTATCGATAGATGGTATCGCCTCGTCGTCAATTTCAATGACTTGCCATTGAATCCCAGAAAACTGCTTACCGACGCAAGTACCGCGCCCTTGTTGCGTGAGTGCGGCTGTCTCTTGAAGTACTTCGCTAGCCGAGATGGATGCAACAGGTAATGCTTCTGTAGCGCCGTAAGGGGTAAACATTTCACCATCGGATGGCATCGCAGCACACATTTGCCGCAGCACGCGACTTGGAACCGGAGCACCGGCGGAGAGGATTCGTTTGAGTGAGGGCAATTGAATGTCTTGTTCTTCACAGTATCGCCCCACCACGTCCCACAACGCTGGTGACCCAAACGATTGACTGATTTTCCAATCCTGAATCGGACCGATAATGTTCTGCGGTTTGACGTGTGCTGGACGCGTGGGATCCATTACAGGGAATACTGTGGCGACTCCCATGGCGGCGTTAAACAGGCCAAACAGCGGGAACGCGGGCAAGTCGCTTTCACCGGGTTGGATGTCATAATGGTTTTGGATTTGAACGGCTTGTTGATAGAAGTTTTCGTGACAGTAATGGACACCTTTCGGTGGCCCTGTGCTTCCGGTTGTGAAGATAATCGCTGCCGGATCACTTGGGTTCGCTTGAAAACTCTGGAAAGCATCAAGCGACGTACGCCGCAGTTGGTCCGCAGTGGGACCTCCCCAAAACCAACGGCGGCCAACGGTGACGTTGGTTTTTGCCAAGGGAAATTTATGGCGCATCACAACCCGCAGTGCCTGGGCTAAGCTGATACCGATAAATCCTTCGGTTTGAACTCGTTGTAGGCAATCAATCATGTTTTTACGGCCCATGCCCGGATCGATGAGCACGGTAACAACACCAGCTTTGAATAGTGCAAAAACCCAAGATATGAATTCCAAGCTCGGAGGAATCATCAACGCCATACGGGTTCCGGGTAGGACCCCGTGTTCTAGCAATCCAGCGGCTAAGCGTGAACTATCTTCATCGAGTTCTGCAAAAGTCATACAGTGATAACGCTCATCAAGAGGCAATTCGCTGCGATCCCATTTTTTGGCGATCGGTTCTGCCAAGGCCATCGATGATCCCCGTTGCAGGGCATGTTGATGTAATAGGTCGGCGACGTTCATGCGGATGTTAATATGCCGGAAGAGTTCTTGATAAGGGAACGGGATAGACTTTAGTGTAGTTGTTCGTATGAATTCTAGGTTATGATTTGTTACGCTGGCTAGCAATTTGCTCAACCGTAAACGCCAGGACTTCTAGGGCAATGTCCTGGCCGGTCGCTTCCGCGAGACCTTTCCAGCCGGGCACGGCGTTGACTTCGAGTATTGTTGGCGTACCGTCGGGGGCGATTAATATGTCAACACCCGCTATTTTGGCTTGTACAACATTTGCTGCCTGACGCGCCAATTGTATCAATTCCGCGCTCGCTTCAAAGGCTTCTGCCCGCGCCCCCAAGGACACATTGGTACGCCAGTCGTCAGAATTGACTCGCCGAATTGAAAATGTGTTGTCTCCAATAACTAAGATACGGATGTCAAAACCTTCGTGAGCGATAAATTCTTGTTGATAAATAACGCCGTCAAATTGTTCGATCATCTTGAAGGCACGCAGTGCCAAAGCCGGATCAGATACGCGGGTGATCCCACGTCCTTCGCCGCCAAAAAGTGGTTTCAGGACAACATCCGGTCCCAATTGCTCGTAAGCTTGCATGGCCGCATCCGCGTGCTGGCAAACATGAGTTCGGGGAATGGGAATGTTATTTTGACGTAGGAGAGCGAGTGATAGGTATTTATCGACCGCCAGCTCAATGGCGCGCGGGCTATTTAAAATGACAGGTGGGTAGTCGTTGAAAGTGTTGCCGCTTGCATGCTCGAGCATAGCTAGTGCATTCATGCGGAAGATGACTTGTTCGAGTGATCCAGGTGGCATGGTACGCACAAGGATTGCGTCGTAGGTTAAGAGGTCATGAGTGTCGCTCAGAAACGCAGACCTGCCGTCGGGTTCAACGCTGGCACTAATTTGGGTAAATGCGACAGCGTTTAATTCGAGTTCTTCGTGCCTTGTTTGTTCGGCGGCGCGCTGTAGATCTCGTAAGTACCAAGAATTAGGATGTCCAAGGGCGGCGATTTTCATCTGGCTTACTTAGTCCGAAAGTGGGGCAGAGTTGAAAGATTCTATTAATACAGCGGGGTTGATTTCACCAAAGCAAAAAGTATTGCCCGTGTCGACATTGTTGATGCGAATAGCTGCTGGGCTGAATAGATGAGGGTCGATTTTGTAGAAATCGTTATTGTATTGTTTGAAGATTTCCACAAAGGGGCGACCGTAATCCGCAGATGCATTGCTGGGGATTTTTGGTCCAATGTCGTTGAGGCTACTGTCATCACCACGGACCCAGATTTCCACCTCGCCGCCATATAGGATAGCATCGTTGGTGAGGCCGATTGATAGTATGTCGTCTTGGCCAAGAGGGCACAGAGGAGCAGTTCCTGTGCCACGTTCAACACGGTGCAGGTCGAATCCAAGTTCGTGCATTTTGTGCATTGCGGTTTCGAGACTACGAGCGACGATTTGGACCGTTCCAGCAAGGCTCGAGGTTCGGGCGACCAGTAGCGTGAGATTCTGCGGCTCAATCTCGCAGGCCGCGGTGATGAGCTCACATGCTGAAGTGGTCGGAATGGACGATGATTCAATGACTCCGACGACGTGCGAAGCGGATTCGGTACAGCCGATGCGCTGATAAATTTCTTCCGTACCAGCGGCCGCCCGCATCGGACCTGAGCCCATTCCGTAGAAGTCGTCAGTCGCAATTTTCCAGCCAGCGTATTGACTAGCCATGCAAGCGGCAAGTGGATGATCGGAATTGATCGTAACTGCATGTGCGGTTGGCAGGTTGCTAGTCAGGGGAACGAGTGTGACGTGGCCCTGGCCAGCGAGACAGATTTCAGCGAGTGAGATCCCTGCTGCTAAACTGCCTGATACTGAAATGCCTAGATCGATGATCGTAACGCCATTGTCTAGTTGTGAGTGAGTTATTTCTAGTTCGGCGTATTTCTCAAGTAATTGTTGCACTAATACTACGGCACTGTCGTTTAATCGGGTCGTCATTGTTCGTTGTCGTGTAGTGTAGGAATTCTATGTCGTATTTATCGCGAATGTCTAAAAAGCTATCGTGTAGTGTACCAATATCAACGAATTACATAAGTAATCAACGTCAAACTCGCTAGTGCATAGCGCGGCATTATGGATAACTTTGCATGAACCCGTTATTCTATAGATATTCGCGGTTCACGTATGGAATTTGTTAAACGGCCGTCGGGGTCGCGGCTGATAAAAACATTCGGACAGTAACAATGATTTAGGAGAGTTTTCCTTGCCGAGTCTCACCATTGAAAATTACGTTAAGTCGGTTTATGACATTTGCATTCGCCAAGACGGCAAACCAGCCGCTACTGGGCAGGTGTCTGACGCGTTAGGCGTGCTGCCCGGGACCGTGACCAGTATGATGAAGACGTTGTCTGAATCGGGGTTAGCAGAATACCAACCTTACGAAGGTGTGCAATTAACCGCCTCAGGCCAAGCATTGGCACTGCGCGTTATTCGGCGACACCGTTTGATCGAGCTGTTTTTGGTGAAGACCCTGGATCTAACGTGGGATGAAGTGCACGAAGAAGCTGAAAATATGGAGCATGCCGTAAGTGATATGTTGGTCGACCGTATTGACGAATTTTTGGGCCGACCTGATCATGATCCTCACGGAGATCCAATTCCCAAAGCTGACGGAACGGTCTCGACAAATGATGGCGAATTACTCGCAAGCATTAAGCAGGGAGCGACTGTGCGGTTGATTCGAGTTCTTGATCAGCATCCCGACTTCCTAAGATTCCTTAGCGGCAGTGGATTTGGCATTGGGGCTGAGGCCGTGGTAGCTGTGGGGTATGAAGCGGATAGTTTGCGGCTGAAATTAAATGATAACCTTGTAACGATCAGTCTCGCTGAAGCAGAACGGTTAGTTGTTGAATTAGTTTAGTTGAATGTCTTTAGGAATGGTGTCATGCTGCAAGAGCGTTTATATAGTCGATTACAAAGTGCTCGTCGGTTTACCGAGCGGTTACTGGAAGATTTTTCCGACTCGAATTCATGGGTGCACCAGATAACACCGGATGCTAATCATGCTTTATGGTTTGTTGGTCACATGGGTGTGACCGACAATTTTATGATTTCGGTGCTTAATCCCGATTTAACTTCTCTCCCAGATGGGTATGCAGAGTTGTTTGGGATCGGATCACAGCCAGTCGACGATATTGCAAGTTACCCCGATGTAAAGCTAGTGTGTGAGTTTATGCGTGGTCGACGCGAAGTGTTGTTGGGTATCTTGAATACACTCAATGATGAAGAGTTAGGTGCAGCGACTCCTGATGGAGCTCCCAAGTTTATGGCGGATTTCGCAGCGGTATTTGAGACGGCTATTTGGCATGAAGGCATGCATTGTGGGCAACTTACTACGACACGCCGTAGTCTTGGGTTTGCACCTTTGACATAGAGCGGTCAGGGGTAACGGAGTGACTGGTCGCCTCTTGCGGAAATGGTCAGGTCGATTTAAAACATCTATATAGTGATTGCAGAAATTAGTTGGTGGAAAATCCAAAACCGTTTCAACATATAGAACGCTGTTGTGAAATGGTGCTCGCAAGAGGGAACCGTGAACCGAGTCAGGCCTTAACGGGAGCAGCTCTAAGCGGGGTACTTCTGTGCGAGTACCATTTTGTGACAGCGTCTTTTGCTTTTTGGCTTAAAACCGCAGTTGAATGACACTACCCTCGAAGATAGTTGGCGCGAAAGCATTCAATCTTCGTTACAATGTCTACAGCGCGGGTAATACCCAATGAGCCATCGGAATTGCTTCTCGTTCAATTAGTATTTGCATTTTCCCACTGGACTAATATTTCCGTGCGTTCACCGCACAACCTTAAAGTAAGCGTAAAACCGTATTGCCATGACTGGAACTACAGAAGATCAAAACGAATTGAGTCACGATGTTGCCGATAAAGACGGTTACGTTGTGGTGGCTCGTCGATATCGTCCACAATCTTTTGAAGAGTTGATTGGTCAGTCGCACGTGCGGACGGCCTTGGGAAATGCGATTGAAACTGGGCGAGTGGGACATGCGTATTTGTTTGCTGGGCCTCGTGGAGTTGGCAAAACAACGACGGCACGTATTTTTGCTAAAGCACTAAACTGCACAACGGGCCCGACGATTCAACCGTGCCAGACGTGCGACATCTGTCGCATGATTTCCAGCGGCGAAGATATGGACGTGATTGAAATCGACGGTGCTAGCAACAATGGGATTGATGAAATCCGAACATTGCGAAAAAATGTCTCCGTGATGGCAAGTCGTTGCCGTTACAAAATCTATATCATTGACGAAGTGCACATGCTGTCACGTCAGGCGTTTAACGGGTTACTCAAGACGCTGGAGGAACCACCAGAGCACGTGAAGTTTATGTTTTGCACAACGGACCCAGACAAGATTCCGATCACGGTGCTTTCACGCTGCCAACGCTTTGACCTGTTGCCGGTTAACCACGACAAAATTCAGGAGCGCTTGCAATTCATTGTCGAATCCGAAGGCCGCTCAGCGGACGAATCTGCCTTGGATTTGGTTGCCAGACGAGCACACGGTTCGATGCGAGATAGTCAGTCGTTGCTCGAGCAACTAATGGCTTTCTGCACGGGTCATATCACGGTCGATGATGTGCATCGACTGTTGGGGACGACCGCGAGTGGCCGTATTTTGGATTTGCTGGAATACCTTAGCCACCGTGATGCCGCCGGAGCAATTGGCTGTTTGCACGAACTGTGGAAATCTGGGTCTGAGCCTGAACAAGTGGCTCAACAGTTGATGGGCGTATATCGAGATACGTTGACCGTTGCGGTTGGCGCCGGTCAGGAGATCATGGAGTTTACACAAGTGGATGAATTTGCCAGAGTGCAACAGCTTGCAGAATCGATCGGAAAATATACGGCTCTGGCCGCGCTCGAAATCCTGCAGGAGATGTTTCGAAAAATGCGCAACAGTGTGCAAGTTCGCTTGCTTATTGAAATGACGGTCATCCGCATTGCGACGTTGGAAGAACTTGATGAGATTCAGAATTGGCTTAATCTACTGCAAAGCCCTGAGTTGATGGCATTGGCCGTGAATTCGCCAGTGGCCGCTGGCGGTAATCAGAGCAATGACACTAGTGCGGATGTCGAAAAAAAAAATGACCTAATGCAGTCTGAGTCTGCTCCAGTGACAACTGATGCGGCAGCAACGCATACAGTAGAAACTTTAGCGATATCGCAGGAACTGACGGCAGCGGTGGATTCCACTGCCCAAAACGAAGTCGTAATGCCAGTAGAGGATCCGCCGACGGTTCCGGAGACCAAATCTGTCGGGGATCTGGTCGACATCAGTTCTGAAAATATTGCAGCAGTGTGGAACCAGTTGTGTGCTGATTTCGACGATCTGCTGGCCAATATTTTACAATCGGCAGTTGAAGTGTCGCTACTGGAACCATGCCATATATCGGTATTGTTTCCTCAGGATTTTTCCTTCCAAAAAGAAACTTGTGAACGTCCTGAGCATCGGCAAAAGGTTGTTGACGGGCTAAATGCCATTACAGGCACGCGATTTAAAATTAGCTTTGGGCTGTCACGGCAACACGCTGTGGACGAGTCTCCTGTAGCGGTGGTGAAAACCTCACGAGAACTCAATATCGAAGCCGAGGGAAACCCGTTCGTACAAAGGGCCGTTGAAGTATTTGAAGCTGAGATTAGCCATATCGATCATCCGCAGTAAAAACTCAGTATTAATGCGCGTTCGATTTAGCTACGCTAGGGCAATTGAGGACTTGTGAGATAGCGGTTTGTAATAGCTGATTTGTTGGCGTTGAATTTGAACAAAATCATACGAGAACAACCAAGAAGGTAAGAGGTAAAAGCAGATGTTTAAGTCCTTAAGTAATATGACTTCCCTGATGAAAAAAGCCCGTGAAATGGGTGGACGTGTTGAAGAACTAAATGGTCGCCTAGAATCCGAGACGGTGAGCGGGGTCGCGGGTGGTGGTATGGTCAGCGTCTCGATGACTGGATTGGGAGATGTCATCAGCGTTTCAATCGATCCACAATTGATTGAAAAAAACGAATGCGAGATGATTGAAGATTTGGTTCGCGCAGCCGTTAACGAAGCTCGCGGAAAGACGAAATCACTGCATGCTCAACTGACGCAAGAAATGACTGCGGAGCTTGGGATTCCAGGATTTACCGAAGCACTTGAAAATCTAGATCAACTAGATGACGCATGATATTGAAAACTAAGTAAGGAATGTGAAATGGCAGAATTGGCAGAGTCCGTAACAAATATGATAGGAGAACTCTCCAAGCTTCCCGGTATTGGGCGAAAAAGTGCCGAGCGATTGGCCTATCATTTGTTACGAGTCAACAAGTCAGAAGCATTGGCATTAGCCGATTCGATCCGCTATGTCCGCGAAAATGTTCGTTATTGCAGCGTTTGTTTTAATCTGTCGGAACAAGAAACTTGCTTGGTCTGCAATGATATGCGACGTGACCAGCATACCTTGTGTGTGGTCGAACAACCACGCGATCTGATGTCTCTCGAAGACGCCGGCGTCTATAATGGTTTGTATCACGTACTGCTGGGACGAATTGCTCCTCTGGAAGGAATCGGTCCCGAACAATTGACGATTAACGCTTTGGTTGATCGAGTTCGTAATAGTGAAATTAAAGAGATAATCATGGCGACCAACCCGACGGTGGAAGGGGATGGCACTGCTTTGCACATCACAAACTTGCTAGGCGAATGTGACTTGGAAATCACTAGGCTAGCGCGCGGAATAACAACCGGTAGTATCCTCGAGTTCACTAATAAAGAAATTTTGGCAGACGCGATGTCGGGCAGGCAGAAGTATTAAGACTCTTTGGTTCAGAAAACCGCGGGTTATGCAGGCGTAAAAATGAGACTTTCGTTCAATCTACAAACATCGCAAAAGCAGATTCAGAAATTGGCTCCGCGGATGATCCAGTCCATGGAGATTCTGCAGCTACCTTTGCTAGATTTGCAGGATCGCATCGATCAAGAGATGACGGAAAATCCGCTGTTAGAAATTGATGACGGGGATCCATTGCTACCTGACAGTGAGGACTCCGAGACTGCTGAATCTGACGAGAACCGTGAACTGGTGGTCGAGGAAGATTCAAACAACGTTGAGGATTTTGAGCGACTAGATAATCTGAGCGGTGATATCCCAGATCACTTTGACGAACGTCCGCGGATGTCGTCTAATCGAATACAGGAATTTTCCAAACACCATCATGATACGATGGCGAATGTCTCGGCACGCTCCAATACGCTCTACGATCACCTGATGGTGCAGTTAGGCGAGCTCGAGTTAGAAACACCTGTTTATGAATTGGCCGAACGCATTGTTTCGAGTTTGGACGCTGACGATGGAGGGTATCTGAAGTCGTCGGTGGCGGAATTGATTCCTAAGCACAAAGCACAGGATATGTTGCCCGTTGCAGATGAAGCACTTCAAGTTGTACAGTCGTTGGATCCGGTCGGGGTGGGATCGCGTGATCTTAAAGAATGCTTGTTGTTGCAGTTGTCAAAAGATCATCCTGATTACCGAGAATTGCATGTATTGATTACTAATCATTTAGAAGACTTACAACACAATCGATTGCCACTTATCGAAAAAGAAACGGGTTTGTGTATTGAGGAAATACAAATGGTCTGGGAAGAACTCAAGCAGTTGAATCCAAAACCAGCAAGCTCCTTCGTACATCGTAATGTCCAAGTCGTAAGACCGGATTTGTCGGTGGAGCGACAAGAGGACGGCAGCTACAAAGTTAAGGCTGACGAATGGGATATCCCGCAGTTATATATTAGCGACTATTATCGCAAACGCTTGTCCAATCCAGCGGCGACTGCCGATGAAAAGGAATTTGTACGACGGAAATTAAATGCAGCCCAGTGGTTGATCGATGCGATTACCCAACGACGCAGTACCATGTTGAAAGTCACGCAAGCAATTGTGGACCATCAGGTCAAGTTTCTCGAGGATGGACCTGAGTCAATTGTGCCGCTGAAGATGCAGCAGATTGCGGATCGGGTCAAGGTACACGTGACTACGGTGAGTAGGGCGGTAGACAATAAGTGGTTACAGACGCCGCGAGGTATTTTTGCGTTGCGCGGGTTCTTTGTGGGCGGTACGACGCAGGATGATGGCGAAAATGTTGCCTGGGACAAGATTCGACAAAAGCTACAAGAGTTGATTGACCAAGAAGATAAAGCAAGTCCGCTGAGTGACGATGAGTTGGTAAAACATCTTAAGGCGTCCGGATTGTCTGTCGCGCGCCGTACAATCGCTAAGTACCGCAAGATCATGGGAATCCTAAGCTCACGCCAACGTAAGGATTGGTCACAGGTCAAACGATAGCTTATCGTTAAACTCGACCCTGCTTAACACAACTTCCGGGACTACCCGCTCTACGCAATAGTTTTTTCTTTGCGAGTTTATCTACTCAAAAATTCCAGAATCTCCCTCCTTATAAGCACCTCTTTCATAACGATTACAAGCGGTTTTAGCCTATCTATTGGGATGTTCGTTACAGCAACGCCTAATCGTGACGACACGAATCATCCAACAAGTCCGTTTCGTTTATAGAACTGGTTAAAGTATTACCCTCGGAATAATCGAAGTATGAACAGGAAGGTTGATTTATTCACCTCATCATGATATTCGTTATCGCGGCGAGAATGGAAAAATTACCATCCAGGGGGGGATCTTCAAGTAAACCATCATTTAGGTGATGTTGAGCTAGAAGGATATGAATGCTGACAGTGACCCGTCTAGGTCATTTTCTTTTCGGATTCTCCCCGACAACGGTACTTTCGCCGAAGTACTCCATTTTAGTTCAACGGATGAGTCGTTACTGTGGTCCAAGCATGATTTGCGTGACCGCGGTGAAATTCTTCCAAGAAATGAAATGAAAAATTAGTTGAAGCAGCCAGATGGAGATGGTTGTTTCGATAGGAAGCGAGTTACATAAGCCCCTTCCCAAAGGCCTTTTGTTTTATTGCCCCCACACAATAAAACGTGGACTATGTTATCCAAAGGTTTGGGGTAAAGATGCACAACGTGTATCTATCAAGAAAGTCATCGAGAGAGAATTGGAGTGCCTATAATGAAGGTCTTCACCACTGGACAGGTCGCAAAGATCTGTAAAGTCGCACCGCGTACTGTTAGCAAATGGTTTGATTCTGGACGACTCCAGGGATATCGCATCCCCGGATCCCAGGATCGTCGAATCCCTCGCGATTCGCTAATCAAGTTCCTTAAAGAGCATGGTATGCCTTTGGGTGATCTTGAGGATGAAGCAATGGCCAAAGTGTTAATCGTCGCGCAAGACCAAGTATTGATCGAAAATCTGAAGCGAGAATTACCGACGGAAAGATCCTTTAAAGTAGCTGTTGCTGCTAGTGGATTCGAAGCCGGAATTCAAGCAGAAAGTTTTCATCCAGATTGTATCATTGTCGATTTTTCAATCGGTAAGGTTGAATCTCTGCAAATCTGCCAGAATCTGCGCAGAAACCCAGAGTTCGCTGAAACGATTCTAATCGCTTTGCTACCTGATGTTGGAAGCCCAATGAGCTTCGATCGCTCTGCTATAAACGAAACCTTTAAGAAGCCGTTCGACGCAAGCTTGCTTGCTGAACGACTACGTACCTTAATCGGTGCTCGTAAAGAACTCGTCTAATAACAGATTCACGCGAAAAGAGTTACTAGCGTGGTGTGGATTAATATCTGCACCACGCTTTTTGTTTATCGCTGGGAAATTAGGTCGGATTAGAATAGGATGTTGATTGGCGATATCGCATCAATGCGTGCTTAATGTTCCGATGAGAATTGGTAAAAACCCATGAGTGAACTCAACCATTTCGATGATCAAGGCCGTGCGCAAATGGTGGACGTTGGTGGGAAAGATCCAAGCGAGAGGATGGCTCGAGCCCAAGGAATCGTCACGATGGCTCAACAGACAATGCAGCGTATTGTGGCGGGCGAAGTAGGTAAGGGCGACGTGCTCGGAGTTGCGCGTCTAGCTGGGATCATGGGCGCCAAGCAAACGTCCCTGCTGATCCCACTGTGCCACCCCTTAGCGCTAAGTTCTATCAACGTCGATTTTGAACAACTGGACGACGAACGTTTGCAAATAGTTGCGACGGTCAAAGTGACAGGCAAGACGGGTGTGGAAATGGAAGCGTTGACGGCCGTGAGCGTTGCTGGGTTGACAATTTACGACATGTGTAAGGCGATGGACCGTGAGATGATGATCGGGGCGATTGAGCTTGTCGAGAAGACCGGAGGAAAATCTGGTCCCTTCAAATCGGAAGGTCGTGGGTAAGCTCTAAACGGATTCGAACTTTTATTACGATCGATCAAGAATCGGTTGTAGTTCGTCGACAAAATCCCGTACATCTTTGAACTCACGGTACACGCTAGCAAAACGCACGAATGCGACTTGATCGAAGTTGCCTAAGGAAATCATCACGATCTCACCAATCTTAGAGGCACTTATCTCGTTGTTGCTTTGGGTGTAGATTTCGCTTTCAATTTCCGAAATTAGCGATTCAATGTCTTCAGTGCTTACCGGACGTTTCCAGCATGCCTTGACAACGCCCTGTCGAATCTTGTCGCGGCAAAACGATTCACGAATGCCGTCCTTCTTAATCACGCGAATGGAAAGCTCTTCCAAACGTTCGTAGGTCGTGTAGCGACGCTCACAATTAAGACATTCACGCCTGCGTCGTATAGAATATCCATCCGTACTAGAGCGTGAATCTAGTACGCGGTCGTCATCCTGTTGGCAAAATGGGCATCTCATATGTTCTCTCCGACGATTCCATGCCTTGTAAATTTGCGGCGGAAAATAGGTCAACCCAGTGGGATGTCTTTTCTAAGTTGCCATATTATGCGCATAAACGTAAAAAAATGCGCGTATATTAGTGTAACTTATTCAAATATCCGGTCTTTTGTCGCCGTATTGTCCATTCACTTTTCTATGCTGCTTTGGAGACATTTGTGTGATCCGCTGCTATGCTACCGTCCTCAGCAACATCTTCAAAACGAACAGAGACTTGTTTGCTGACACCAGACTCCTGCATGGTTACTCCAAATAGTGTATCCGCAGCGGTCATTGTTTTCTTGGAATGGGTGACGATGATGAATCGCGACCAATCAAGGAACCCTTTGAGTACTTTAATAAACCGTCCGATGTTGGCTTCGTCGAAGGGCGCATCGACTTCGTCCAATATACAAAACGGGCTAGGCCGGAATTGGAAAATTGCAAGCAGCAGCGAGACTGCGGTCAGTGCTTTTTCTCCACCACTTAACAATGAAATATTAATCAAGGGCTTTCCTGGCGGCGAAGTAATGATTTCTACTCCAGCCTCAAGTACATCGACACCTTCCTCCAGGATGATATCTGCTTGGCCACCGCCAAACGCTTGCCGATATAACACTTGGAAGTTAATCCGGATTTGTTCCAGCGTCTCAAGGAATAAGCGGCGACTATCGGCATTGATGCGCTGTATGATTTTTTCGAGCGTTTCTTTGGCATTTGTAAGATCGGTGAATTGCGCCGAAAGAACGTCAAACCTTGATTCTAGGTCATTGAGTTCACCGAGGGCTTCCATGTTCACCGCGCCAATATTGTTGATCTTTGTCCGTAGTGTCGTTATTTCTTCTTCGACTTGTTCTCGTTGTTCTATTTCGGCGTCGGTTTCATGCTCGACGTGTAAATTAGCAATCTCAATGCCATAGTCTTCCCTCAAACGATCCTGCAGCGCCGTGCGTTCTAGTCGCATTTCGCGGCTATTAAGCTCGCGCTCGTGCTTGTCCTTAGTGATCTGCTCCATGGCAGCTTGCGTCGAGTTGAGTGAGTTTGTGATTTGTCGCCGTTGTTGTTCACCCTCGGCAACCTGTTCACGTAGTTCTTGACTCCGTGAGCGGTGTGTATCCTTAGCCAAGTAAAGTTCTGCTAACGCCGAAGTACCACTTAAAATTTTCATCCTACTTTGCGTGGCGTTTGACGTGGCGTTGCGTAGTAATTCGGTTTGTTCCTGACAAGCTGCTATCCGCTCTTCGTGGTCAAGGGCATATTGATCGAGCTGTGTTTGCAGGGCGGTACATTGCTGTTCAGTTTTTCCTAGTGTGACGCGTAGATTGGTGATGCTATTGAGGGTCGATTGGTGTTCTTTATCTAGTCTCTCCGCCGTCTGCTGGAATTCTTGGACCGCGTCGATGTGTTGGGTTTGCGTCGTTTGTAATTCTTCGAGGCTCGCGTGTTGGAGGTTCAACGAGGATTTATTGATCTGTTGTTGGACTCGTAAGGCACGCCGTTGTCCGTCAAGCTCGGACCCTTCATCGGCTAGCTGTGTTAGTTGTGCCTGATAGCCATCCGAAGTGATTTGGTGTTTCAGGATAGCTTGGCGGTCGGAGTTGAGTTGAGCGACTGTTTCATCGAGCTTAGTATTCAATTCGGATTGATTGTTCTCGATCCGTGTTAGCTCGGCTCGGTGGTCACTTGTTTGCGCTGTTAAGACATAAATGTCTTGCTGCAATCCGCGGAGTTCCATTCGTCGTGAAACCAACCCCGTACAATTGTCTGGCGGTCCGACACAAACTGCCCCGTTGCAGTCCAGCAACTCGGCTTGAGGCGTTATTAAACGCAAGTGCCCAGGATATCGTTTTGCTAATGAGTGTGCGTTGGTGAGATCATCGACAATCCACGTGTTAGACAACAGGACGGTTAGCAGATTGCCATAGGCAGAGTCAATTTGGACAGCTTGGTCGAGTCGACCGATGACGCCCGGCGAATCACTGATGTCAAGTTGCGTTTCGGGTGACGCGAGTGATTGGAAGTTAATCACGCCCAAACGTGTCTTTAATGAGATACTTCCATTGCTGACTTGTGCCAAGAGATTATCATTACTAGTAACAACTAACTGGGCGCGATCGCCCAGCGCGATATCGATCAAACGGGCGGTCTCAAAGTCGGCTTGTACGAGATCGGCAACGAGACCAATAATCCCCAGATCTTGATGCGCTCCCTCATCCGCTTCTCCGAGCAATTGGCTTACCGAACTGTTGACGCCTTCGCGTTGCTGTTCCAATTCGGCAAGAATACTTTCACGTTCCCGTTTGGCCGTTAATCGTTGGTTGAGTTGCGTTAGATTCTGTTGGCGTCGAGTCAGTAATTGCTTTTGTCGCAAGCTTTCCCGTCGCAGCGTCTCTTCCTCTGTCTCCAAGTCGTGAATGTTGTGTCCAAGTGCTTCTTCGATAGTTTGCAGGTTCAGTAAATCGCTTTTAATTTCCGCTGCGGTTGATGCCTTGTCAGCGATAACTCGTTCGATATCTGTAAATTGGTCCACTAACTGAGAAGCGTTAGTTTCTAACCCTTGGCAAACGGATTGCACTTGGGCGATTTGTTGTGCAACATCACTTTGTTGTTGTCGAGAACTTTCAGTGTCACTGCGTGCGTCACTCAGGTTTTGTTTGATGTCCGTGATATCAATATCACGTACGCCAAGTGAACTTAGCGTAGCTTTGTGTTGTTGCTCACTTGCTAGTAGAGTCTGTTGTATGTCAGCCATTCGGCCCTGAACACCGTCCGCCCCGTGGGACGCTGTTGCTAACTGAACCCGCAACCGGGCAATACGAGCGGTAGTTTCATCAAGTCGTTGTAGTTGCTGTTCATTTGCAGTAACGTGCTGTGCAATGTGTTCGCGGTTATTGCTGGCCAATTCCTCTTTGTGTTGAGCTTGTTGTGCGAGGGAATCATTTTCTAGTGCCAGACTTTCTAGGGATTGATTTCCCTGATTCTGCTGGTTCTGATACTCGGAAAGTTCCTCTTCGAAGCGCGCAATAGCTTCGTCGTACGCTTGCAGTTGATTAGAAAGTTGCCGCCACTGAACCATACCGATTTGTGTTCGCAATTGCTGCAAGCGATCAGTAAACTCTTTGTAACGCCGTGCCTTGGTTGCTTGATTACGTACTGCCTTCAAGCGGCCTTCGACTTCCTCCACGATGTCGGATAGTCGCGTCAGATTTTGGTCGACTCTGCCCAGTCGCCGCAGTGCTTCTACCTTTTTCGCTTTAAAGCGACTGATCCCCGCAGCTTCCTCGAATATTTGCCGGCGATCTTTGGCCGACGTTTCGAGCATCCTCGCAACCTTGCCCTGTTCGATAATACTGTAGGAATCGGCACCGATACCGGTTCCACGAATCAAGGTTTTGATATCTTTTAGCCTACAGGGCTCGTCGTTAATTAAATATTCACCTTCGCCGCTACGGTATACGCGTCGAGTCACCCTTACTTCTGCGGAGTCGAGCGGCAGGATATCATTCGAGTTATCGAAGATGATTGTCGCTTCGGCAACATTGACTTCACGCCGCGAACTGTTCGCTGGGCTTTTGAAAATAACATCCGTCATTTCCTTGCCGCGGAGGCTTTTGGCGCTAGTTGATCCGAGTACCCACTTTACAGCGTCAACAATATTCGACTTTCCAGACCCATTGGGACCCACCACCACGGTTATTCCCTCTGGGAATTCAAACCGCGTCTTCTCGGCGAAGCTTTTAAAGCCGGTAAGTTCCAGTGCTTTGAGCATGGGGCGAGTTGCTTTTCGGGTCAGAAACTAAGAAACGGTACGGGTAATCGGGATTAGAAATAAAACTAGAAACTGGGAAGCCACGACTGGGATTTTTCCCAGAAACTTGATTCACCGTCTGAGCGCACGGCGGAGTCTTCGTCAGATTGGACTCGTTGGGAGTTACGGTCTTGAGTGGTGGATTCAGATTCTCCGAGGCGGTTAAAAAACATTTCCGGCATGGGGTTCGACACTGTGATGTCAGTTGAATTGGCAGCGTTGCGGTTGTATGACCAAACGGGCCTCGGGCGCACACCGATGAGGATACGGGCATTGATCGCGTTTTGGTTGCGAGCTGCCTGTAAGCAATCGACGATTTCCGAATAGCCGCCACCGACTTTCGCAATACCCCGCACGACGTCTTCCAAACTGGTAGTGGTTGTCGCGAAGCGATCGGGTTTCCCAACTGTAAAGCAGCTGATTTGCAATTTCCCCCCGCCTTCGTTCTTAATCAAGATATGCTTCCCCGCATGAATGACTTGCCTTGGCGTCAACTTAATTCCGTTACCGAAGACCACAATTTCGGCTCGATTCGCCATGGAGACGTGGATCATCGCCGAAGCGGGGGAGGCGACGTGATGGAAGGTGAATCCGGGATAGTGCATTCCTGAAACCAAGGGCGAACCTGGATTCCGTTTCCATAATGCCGTGAATGCACCGTAGCGTGTTTCCGCGCTGTCGGATTCCATTAATTCAGTAATGCCGTCCAGTGCGCTGACGTGATCCATGCCAGCTAGGGCGGTTAATGCATGCCAGCGGAAGGCCATGTGCGTCTCTGCGAGAACTGTGAGAACAGGTGCTGCTGCGGACTCGCCGAGATATGCCAATGCTTCGGCGGAATAAAATTGCACTTCTGGGTCACTTGATTGGATCCCCATTTGCAGTATCGAAGTGGTATCTTTCCCAATGGCTTCGAGTTGCAGGGCCGCTTCGGCAGAGGACGTTGGTTCGAGGAGTTTGGATAATAACAGTTCCATACGTTCTCGCTGATCGGCGACGCTTTCGCCAACAACAATTCGATTGATGACGTTCATATATCTCGAGACGTTATTGCGATAACTTGCATGGACTGACAGTTCGATATAATTGTCACGCTGAGCGCTAGCAACGCCCGATTTATCCCGTTGATGATACTGTAGAAACCGTTTATTAATCGAAGAACTGATCCGAGTACTGGTGCGGACACTGGTGTGTTTTGATTTTACGACGAGTCCAAGTGGGCGGTCCATTTGCGAAATGCCGCCGCCGAGTATCAAGCCTGTGTGTTCGTTGTTGGTGTCGTCGTTGCCACGAAATATGGAACGGACCAAGATAGGACCGTCGGCAAGTGCAGCGACATGACCGCTGTGAACGGCTTGATTCAAAATGGCGATTTCCCTCATTCTTGAACGCAACATCCATCCATCACGTAGGCTCGTCGTGTTGGAATGTGCAGGCAAGCGGACTTCAATGTCAAAATGATCGCCCTTGCGTACGCCCGGCGGTAAATAACCACGTGCCAAGACTAAAGAAGTGTTGGCAGAATCCAAAAGTTGACTTGGGTTTTCGACCTCATGTGTCAGCATCTCGTCGATTAATAGTGAGCGATGGATGCCAGTGGGAGGGGAACTGCCACTGTTGTTGAGTGAGTTGGCGAGACCAATGCTTTCGACCTTGAGGTAGTTCATTCCGATCGCGACGGAAAGGTCGCCAACGGTTAACACTGTTTTTTCAGGTTTTTCACCGATCAAATTCTGTAGTTGATTCTTGCCGGGAATCTTGTCGGCTAGGCTACACCCTGAGATAAAAGCGATTGGAGCAGTGCAAGCGAGCAAGACTACGAAATGTTGAATTCGTTTAAGTGTGCATTGAGACGAATTGTTATGAAAACTCATGCGGACGATAACTCCGGTAGGCATGCATTTATATATATAAATACCATCGGCGCGCAGTGTTTACTGCTAACGCGCCTCGGTCACTGTTGAACGTTTGATTTAAGCCCAAAAAATAATGGTTTTAGCCGTTTTAGGTCAATACCATTGTGCCAGCACGTAGCGTTTCTTTAGGGAACGTCCTACTTGCGGATGCGGAATTTATAGACTTGGAACCTGACCGGCGAACCCTAAGGTGGGTCGTGACCGCCTGCGCTCCAAGGATGGCAGCGACAGATACGCCAGGCACCTTTGATGCTACCGCGTACGGGACCGTATTTTTCAACGGCTAGAATGAAATAACTGCTGCATGAAGGATGAAAACGGCAGTTTTTTCCAAGCAGAGGACTCAACAGAATTTGATAGAGTCGGACACAGCCTATGAGGATCTTCTCCAGTCCGCGAAAGCACCATTTAACTATCTGCTGCAAGGAGTTCATGAATTGTTACTGTGGCTAGACAATTGTTGAATTGCTTGGAGAATCAATTGATGCAGTGACGTATTAATTGCTTGAGAATCGCAAATAGCATCTCGACGCGGTCGCACGACAATATCAACCCCTTCATGATAGTCTTGTTGACTGCAACGGAACGCTTCGCGAATGCGCCGTTTCCAGCGGTTTCGCACAACCGCGTTGCCTACTTGTTTGGAGATAGATAATCCGAGTCGAGTGTGACCTAAGCCATTGGAGCAGATGTTTAAGACAAGAGTGCGATCGTTACAATGAACCCCTCGATCGTATACTCGCTTAAAGTCCGCTGGGGCTAACAGTCGCCTAGATTTGGGAAACGTTAGACGCCTATTCAAGTTGTCGCCGTTTTCCATGTTTGTACTGTTCGTCATGGCATTTCTACCAGCTTATTTGATGGCGTGGGTTCGGTTGCTGTAATGCGTCAATTTGCTCGACAAGTTCAGCGGGCGGCTCATCAGGAAAGTGGATTTGCGTAATAACGAACAAGTTTCCTTTTCCCGTTTTGTGAGTCACACCATGTTGTTTTACGCGAAACCGCTTCCCACTAGGTGTTCCAGCTGGAATTTTGAGCGTGATGGTACTATACGGCGTCGGGATATCGAGTTCAGTACCTTGTAGTGCTTCGGCCAGCGTCAACGGCATTGTTAATTCGAGATCATTACCATTGCGGCGGTAGTCGGGATGCGGTGCAACATTGATTGTCAGCAAGATGTCGCCATTGGGCCCGCCATTGCTTCCGGGGTATCCTTTTCCTTTGAGGCGTATCTTCTGTCCGCTTTCGATACCTGCAGGAATTGTAACTTGTACGGAAGTCGTATTTCCGTCTTCTGCGACTGTATTCACGGATGCTTTACCTCCGGTCACAGCGGTAGCAAAGGGTATTTTTAACTTGTCCTCGAGGCTTTGACCCTTAGTCGGACGTGGACCCTGTGGTCCACCCGTGTTGAAGAACTGTTCAAAACCGCCACCACCTCCACCGCCAAATAGGGATTCAAGATCGGCACCGGCAAACGGGCTCCCTCCGCCTCCAAACCCGCCAGGGCCCTGCGCCATGTTCTCAAACCCCTCGCCAAACTGATCATATTGTGAGCGTTTGTTCTCATCGGAGAGGACATCATAGGCATGCTGTACTTCTTGGAACTTGGCTTTAGCACTAGCATCATCAGGATTCATATCCGGGTGATACTTTCGAGCAAGTTCTCGATATGCCTTTTGAATTTCTTTTTTTTCGGCGCCTTGAGATAGCCCCAACGTGTTGTAGTAATCGTTGCTCATGAATTATCGTCGTATTGCGATTTGGCCGCGGCTGATAAATATTCGGTTATTCTTGCATTCGCTATTGGGATTGTAGAGGTGCGCCTAGTAAACTGACAAGCCGTAACTGTTTCTGTGTTCAGCAAATGAGCTTTTACCGATGAGGATTGAGATGAGTCGAGTTTGCACTTCTTTTATTGTTGGCCGAGTCCGCATTGTATTATTGTCGACGATTGTAATCTACGGTCTGATCGGTTTTCTTGACACGGCGGTTTACGGGCAGGGCGGAGTGATTGATTTCCAGATTATTGATTCGGAAAGCAAGGAGCAAATTCCGGCCCGCATCCACCTGTGGAATAGCAAAGGTGTGGCAGTGCGAGCATTCGGGATGCCGTTTTTCCATGACCATTTCGTATGCGCAGGTAAAGTGCGCCTACGGCTTAATGCGGATCGGTATCAATTTGAAATTGAACGAGGTCCGGAATATCGTATCCATCGTGGATTTTTTACGATGTTGCCTGGCGCACGGGAACAGAAGATTATTCCGTTAAAGCGTTTTGTTGATATGAAAAAGGAAGGTTGGTATTCGGGTGACCTGCATATTCATCGCAAGCTTGAGGATATCGAACTGCTTATGCAAGCAGAAGACTTACATATCGCTCCGGTTATCACTTGGTGGAACAAGAATAGTCTGTGGACGGAGACTCCACTACCCGAGGAATTGCTACACAAATTTGATGGTGATCGCTTCTATCATGTGCTCAGCGGCGAGGACGAGCGAGATGGGGGCGCTTTGATTTATCATAATTTGCGCAGTCCGCATAACATCATTAGTGGTGAACGGGAGACGCCATCATCGATGAAGTTCTTGCAGGAGATTCATCAACACCGCGACGTGCATGTGGATATTGAAAAACCGTTTTGGTGGGATGTGCCCGTATGGATTGCTAGTGGGATGGTGGATTCCATTGGTATTAACAACAACCACATGCAGCGTAGCAAAATGAACAATACGGAAGCGTGGGGTAAACCTCGTGATAAACAGTTGTTCAACGGCAAGGTGGCCAATGGGAAATGGTCACAGCATATTTACTATCAGATACTTAATACGGGACATCGGATTCCGCCGTCTGCTGGAAGTGCCTCTGGCGTGTTGCATAATCCGGTGGGATATAACCGCGTCTACGTATATTGCGGTGAACAGTTTAGTTGGGATACGTGGTGGGAGAATCTCAGAGCTGGAAAGGTGGTAGTGACCAACGGCCCGATGTTGCGTCCGCGAATCAATGGCGAATTGCCTGGTCATGTCTTCAAGGCGGAGGCTGGCGAAACGGTTACTTTGTCACCAACGCTGAGCTTGGCGTTTCAAGAGAAGGTTGAGTATTTGGAAATAATTAGAGACGGAATTGTAGTAGAAAATGTACGGTTGGACGCCTATGCGAAGATGGGTGGGCGGCTACCGGATGTAGAATTCACTCAGAGCGGTTGGATTATGATTCGTGCTGTCACCAATTATCCGAAATCCTATCGTTTAGCGAGCACGGGGCCATTTTACGTAGAGATTGGTGGAAAACGTCGCATCAGTGAAGCGTCGAGCCAATTCTTTATTGATTGGCTCCAGGAACGACAAGGTAAGATCAAGCTGGCCCCAGGAGCCGAGCGAGATGAAGTGATGCAGTACTACGTAGGTGCCCAGAAATATTGGGAATCCGTGCGACAAGCAGCAAATGTCGACTAACGTTGTTAATTTGTGTTATCATGGAAACATCGAAAAAATAGTTGTTTGTAAATAAGAAAAGGGGCTTGTGATGGGCTTTCGTAATCGTCGTCAATTTCTAGAAGAATCCATGCTTGCTGCAGCTTCTGCTGCCGCTGTAGGTTCTCCGGCCATTTCATATGGCTTTGAAGATCAAAGCAGCAGTCCTAATGAGAAACTCGGCGTTGCTGTCGTCGGCGTCCGTGGTCGTGGCGGTAGTCACATCGGTGCGTTCGCTGGTCGTAAAGATACTGAGATTCTTTACATCTGTGACGCGGATCGAGACGTAGGCGCTCGTCGAGCCGCTGAAGTTGGCAAACGCCAAGGTGGTAATGTCCCGAAATTTGAAGAAGATATTCGAAAAGTACTCGAAGACAATCGTGTCGATATCGTCAGTATCGCTACGCCCAACCACTGGCATGCATTGGGTGCGATTTGGTCCATGCAGGCTGGCAAAGATGTTTATGTGGAAAAGCCGGTTAGCCATAATGTAAGCGAAGGTCGACGCATCGTCGAAACCGCTCGTAAATATAATCGCATTTGTCAAACCGGTACGCAATCTCGCAGTAACCCGGGCATGATGGAACTCGTGAAGTTCGTCCAAGGTGGCAAGATTGGTGATGTTACTGTCGCTCGTGGACTATGCTACAAACGTCGTAAGTCAATTGGTACCCGCGGTAAATATGCCGCTCCCAGTAACGTTAACTATGATCTTTGGTTGGGACCCGCACCTAACAAGAATCATGTTTCACGGCCTCAGTTCCATTACGATTGGCACTGGCAATGGGATTACGGAAATGGTGACCTCGGTAACCAAGGTATCCATCAAATGGACATCGCGCGTTGGGGATTAGGCGTGGATCGTTTTGCTGTTTCGACACTGAGTTACGGTGGTCGCTTTAGCTATGTTGATGCCGGTGATACTGCTAATACGCAAGTTGTCTCTCATGGTTACGGCAAGAAGTCTTTGATTTTTGAAGTACGTGGCCTGGAAACATCAGCCTACAAAGGCGCTAAAGTTGGCGTCATCTTTGAAGGTAGCGAAGGTTATGCCGTTTGTCCGTCATACAATTCTGGTTCCGCTTTCGATAAAGATGGGAATCTGCTTAAGACCTTCTCTGGAAATGGAAACCACTTTGATAACTTTATTCAGGCAGTACGAGCACGGGATCATAAAGTGCTCAATGCGGATATCGAAGAAGGCCATCTGTCCAGTGCGTTATGTCATCTAGGTAACATTTCCCTGCGTACCGGTGGACCTTTGAACATTGAAAAAGCTGAAAAGAGTCTCAAGGCGCATCGATCGCAAGATGATGTGCAGGATACGTTTAACCGTACCTTGGAACATGCTAAAGCCAATAATTCTGATTTCGCATCCACTCCGTTCCAATTCGGGTCTTTGTTGGAAATCAATCCTGAAGATGAATCGATCGTTGGTAATGAAACTGCCAGCTATCAACTCTCACGAGAATATCGTAAGCCGTTTGAAGTACCCGCAGCTGGGCAGGTCTAGATTTCGGTTTGTGAAAGTAATCGCCATATTTGGCAAGTTCCTAAACGTTTCAACCGCCGATTATTCGCATAGCGGATAGTCGGCGGTTTTGTTGTCTGTCGCGTTGCTTAAAACAAAACTGCATTGAAGAAAGGAATTGCTTTGCCGCTTGAATTGTTGGGGGCCATCAAAATTCTGTATGAAGAAGGCCCGTGCATGTTGGTCTACAAGCCGGCTGGGTTATTGACGCAAGCGCCGCCACACATCGAGAGTTTAGAATTGAAAATGAAGCGGTATATACGCGAGCGTGACAACAAACCAGGTAAAGTCTATTTAGGCGTGCCTCATCGATTGGATCGTCCGGTCTCCGGAGTGATGGTTTTGGCTCTACATCAACGCGCCGCCAAACGTATTTCAGATCAATTCCAGCGGCGGGACGTTAACAAGACGTACTGGGCCTGTGTGCAGGGAGTTGAGTTGCCGCAGCAGGGCACGTGGGTCGACTTTTTGTGTAAGGTACCAGGAGAAGCTCGCAGCGAAATATGCGACGAGGCGGCAGACGGAGCAAAACGGGCAGTGCTGCATTACCGAGTGCTGCAACAGCGAGCGGAAAAAACTTGGCTCGAAATCGAACTTGAAACGGGGCGTACGCATCAAATAAGGTTACAGTGTGGCTCTCGTAAAGTGCCGATTGTCGGTGATCAGTTGTATGGATCCGATCAAATCTTTGGCGAACATCATGAAGATGAAAGGCGCAGATGCATTGCTTTACACGCTCGGCATTTGCATTTGCGGCACCCGATGCTAGATAAATTCATCGAACAGACCGCGCAATTGCCGTCGAGTTGGGCGGCGGCGGGGATTTCGTTACCGGATTGAATAAATTCCAGCAGAAATTAGGTTGTTTCGGCCCCCTAGCAACGGTTCTCATAACAGTACATTCACAATATAATACTCGCTACATTTGAAGATGTTTTATAGTGCGTTCAATCGCTTCTTTCGGACAAAAATCAATGACGCAAAGTTTAAAAATAGGTGCAGTTTCCTATCTGAATACCAAACCACTTGTGTACGGATTGCAGCAGCGGTTACCTGAAGCCAAGATTACATTTGATTTGCCAGGTCGGCTAGCGGACGATTTGGCTCGAGGTGAACTTGATATTGCGTTGATTCCAACCGTGGAAACGTTTGATTCTCCTGGATATCAAATACTGTCGGATGCCTGTATCGCGTGTCGCGGACCGGTTCATAGTGTTTCGCTTGTCAGTCGTTGTGCTTCGGGTGAGATTCGTACTCTAGCGCTCGATGAAGGTTCTCGCACTAGTGTGGCATTGGTGCAAGTCCTGCTTAAAAAGCGTCTTGGCATAAGACCTGAGTTACAGGGATTTCCTATCGGGCAGTCACTACAGGATTGCCAAGCAGATGCCGTGTTGATTATCGGCGACCGCGCCATGCACGTACCAGCGGATGAGTACGCAGAAATCTGGGATCTAGGTGAACACTGGGTCGATTGGACCGGATTACCTTTCGTGTTTGCGATGTGGACAGCGCGTGCTGGAATCGAACAGGATTTGTCTGAGGTCGAGCAGGCGTTTTCCGCAGCACGTGATGATGGTCTTGCCAATCTAGAAAAAATTGCGACCGCGCACGCGGACGATCTCGGACTGTCGGCCGAACAGTGTCTAACATACCTGAGAGACCATTTACATTTTTACTTAGGCGATGCCGAACGACAGTCAATGGATTTGTTTCGAGGCTATGTCGGCGAGTTATTTCCCGCCGCCAAATCTATAGAGTCTTTATAGAGAATAATTATGAGTGACATTCAGCCGATTTTGGATAAGGCAGTTGCTGGACAACGCATTACGCTGCAAGAAGGCATCTCGCTAATGCGGTCGCGTGATCTCGATGCCATTGGGCGAGCTGCTAACAGCGTGACGCTACGCATGCACCCCGAGTCCTATCGAACCTATAACATTGATCGAAATATTAACTATTCGAATATCTGCACGGCCGTTTGCGATTTCTGTGCGTTTTATCGAAGCCCCGGTAGCGATGAAGGATGGGTCCTAGAGCGGGAAGAGTTGCTAGCAAAAGTCGAAGAAACGGTTCAACTTGGTGGCGACCAAATTCTGCTTCAAGGCGGACTGCACCACGAATATAAACTCGATTGGTACGAGCAACTTTTACAAGATATTCATCAGCGTTGCCCCAGCATCAATATCCATGGATTCAGCCCTCCTGAATTACATCACTTTGTGAAACTCAATAATCTGTCTCTCAATGAAGTGCTGACAAGACTTCGGACTGCTGGACTGGGTAGCATTCCCGGCGGCGGCGCTGAGATTCTGGTAGATCGCGTGCGGGATGAAATGACCCGAGGTAAAGTCAACTCAGATGATTGGCTTGATGTGATGCGGCAATGGCACAACATGGATGGCGTTAGCACCGCCACGATGATGTACGGGCACGTAGAGACACTTGAGGAACGTGTCGAGCACATGGATCGAGTAAGGCAGCTACAGGATGAAACTAATGGCTTCACAGCGTTTATATCTTGGACGTTTCAACCGGATAACACACCGTTAGCTCACATTTCTCCCGTGGGAGCTTTTGAATATCTCAGGGTCCAAGCGATTTCGCGATTGTTCTTGGACAATATTCCGAATATCCAATCGAGTTGGGTTACTCAGGGACTGAAAATAGGCCAATTGGCGATGCTCTATGGTGCCAATGATATGGGTAGTTTGATGATTGAGGAGAACGTTGTGTCTGAAGCGGGCACCGTTCATTACTTAACCTTAGATCAGATTCGCGGAGCCATCGAAGAACTTGGTTTTGAGCCGCGACAACGTAATGTGCGGTATGAACTGTTTGACAATGAACATGAGCAAACTGCGGTTACGGCCAATCGGGTTTGGTTGGACCAGCGACAGCAATCCGACCAAGCGGTTTACCAACTCGAAGAAGCGCAACCGTAGAACGCATTCTCGCATGCCCAGTGGTCGAACTGTTAAGCTGATTCGCCAAACCAAAGGTGTTAACTGTGATTGTTGTTGAAAAACTAGAAAAGACATATCCGGATCTACAACGGGGAGCTGTATGGGCTGTCCGAGGAATCAGCTTCGTGGCCTCTCCCGGGCAGGTGTTTGGTCTGCTAGGGCCCAACGGGGCCGGCAAAACCACTGTGTTGCGGATGCTATCTACGATGCTTAAACCAACCGGGGGAACTGCGACAGTCGCTGGCTTTGACGTGGAAACTCACGCCGAAGAAGTCCGCCGTCAAATTGGTTTTGTATCAGCCAATACCGCCAGCTACGATCGTATGTCCGCCTTTGAAATGGTGGAGTTCTTTGGTCAATTACATGGCCTATCGCGAGACGAATTAGCCGAGCGTAGTGAAGTTGTATTCGAGCAATTACAAATGAATGACTTTCGAGACATTACTTGTGGGAAAATGTCGACGGGCATGAAACAGAAAGTCTCGATCGCACGCGCAATCATTCACGACCCCCCAGTTTTGATTTTCGACGAAGCAACCGTTGGACTCGATGTGTTGGTCGGTCGTTCTTTACAAAACACCGTCCTGCAGTTTAAAGATCAAGGTAAATGTATTATCTATTCGACACACCATATGAATGAAGCGGAAAGAGTTTGCGATCGTGTAGCGATTATGTACCACGGGGATATCTTAGCAGAGGGGAGCCAGCGCGAGTTGTGTGAAACACACGGACAACATAGCCTCGAAGAACTGTTTTTTGCGCTGATTGACCGCGATGATAGCCATGAAAATAGCACAGGAGTTGTTGCTGAAGACGTAATCGCTTCGGAGCAGCAACCATGAATTGGACGAATGTAAAACGGATATTCAATCGCGAAATACGCGATCAATTACGTGACCGCCGCACACTATTTACGACGTTGATTTTGCCGCTGATGATGTACCCCATCTTAGGCCTGTTAATGTTGCAGATCGCCCAGTTTGTAAGTGAGACGTCAAGCAAGGTGCAGGTGATTGGTAGGGATGCGATAGCCGACCTACCGGTGTTGTTCGATAACAATAAATTCACGGATGACCATGCCCCAGCAGCGGGTAAACTGCTCGATTTGGAATTTTACGATGGTGGCGAACAATCGACATCGGAGGTTTATGACGATGCAAAAAAACTTGTGGATTCCGATGAATTCGACGCAGTCATTGTATTTCCCGCGGATTTGCAACAATACATCTTGGCGCTGCGTAACGAAGTGGAGGCCAGAGAAGATGAAGGATCGACGGTTGAAGATTCGCAATCGGATGACAGTGGACTCAAATCAGCTGAAACTGTTTTGCCGCAGGGGCCACAAATTGTTTTCAATTCCGTGGATGATAAATCCAAAATTGCTCGCAAGCGGATAGCTGATGTGCTTGAAAGTTGGCAAACAAGTATCAAACAAACGCTTTTTCAAGCGGGTAATATTCCGCTGAAGATTGCCGACCCGATTGCAATTGTCGACCGCGATACTGCTCCGGAAGAAAGTCGTACCGCCGCGCTCTGGGCGAGTATTATTCCGATGTTGCTATTGATGTGGACTCTGTCCGGGGCATTCTATCCCGCTGTCGATCTTTGTGCGGGAGAAAAAGAACGCGGAACGTTAGAAACGCTGCTGTGTGGCCCCGCAAAACGTATCGAAATTGTTGCCGGTAAACTACTGACCATTATGACTTTCAGTTTCTTTACATCGTTTTTCAACTTAGTCAGCATTGCCTTTACCGGTGTTTTTATGATTGGCAGAATGATGCCTGAAGGTAGCCCGCTGCATGAGCAATTAGGGTCCGTTCCTGGGTGGAGTATTTTGTGGAGTTTAGTGGTACTCGTACCACTAGTTGCGATGTTCAGTGCATTGGCTCTCTCAGCAGCTACTTTTGCTCGCAGCAGTAAAGAAGGGCAATATTACATGATGCCGCTGTTGATTCTGTGCATGCCGCTGATGATGATTAGCATGATACCCAGTGTCGAATTAAATTTGGGGACCAGCTTAATCCCCGTGGCAGGAGCGGCTCTGCTATTGCGGAATTTGATTGAATCGCAATTTAGTGTGGCTATTCGATTTGCATTTCCTGTGGTGGCTAGCAGTATGTTCTGTTGTTACTTGGCGCTCCGCTGGGCAACTGCACAGTTTAATAGTGAAAGCGTGTTGTTCCGGGAAAGTGAGAAATGGGACGTTAAATTGTGGCTGTTGCAGTTGCTGAAAACTCCACGTGTTGCCCCCACGGCAGGCATGGCAATTTCCTTTGCGTTATTTGTGCTAATTTTGCGATTCTTTGCAAACTTCCTCACACCCGATGTAATGACTTGGCAAGGGTTGTTGTTGAATAATAGTGTCGCTTTAATACTTACGGTCGGTGTGCCAGCGATATTGGCCGCCGTGTTTCTGACGAATAATTTATGGGACACGCTCAATATTCGCAGGGTATCGGCGCCAGTGTTGGTGATTGCAGTGTTGTTGCCATTTTCACTACAACCGATTATCAGTTGGTTTGGGGTGGTGATAGCAGAAATATATCCAATGAGCCCAAGCATGTTGGCTGGCCTGGAAGGTATGGAGAAAATGTTCGTCGACGCTCCGTGGGGTTGGCTGCTGTTGGCGTTTGCAGTAGTGCCGGCAGTGTTTGAAGAATTGGCATTTCGAGGGTTTATGCTTTCTGGGCTCAGATCAGAAACCAAAGACTGGACAGCGATTTTTATTACCGCTGCCTTTTTTGGAATCACTCATGGGATTCTTCAGCAATCGTTAAATGCCGGAATGGTAGGGGTTTTACTTGGGTATGTGGCGGTGCGCACGAATAGCATTATTCCGACAATGATCATTCACTTTTTGCATAATGGATTGTTGGTTGTTGTTGGTAAATTCTCCGCTATCCTCGAATGGCAGCAAACACTACAAGTCAAATATGACGATGTGGACGTGTACAGTCCGCTTGTGACCGTTGTTGGCACGGTAATTACCTTGGCCTTGCTGTTCATGCTGCATCGCCTGACGGTTGCGAAACCTTCCACAACGGATACCGCATAAATGTCAGTTTATCGCGCTCGCTGGGTGCTGCCGATATCTTCGCCTCCCCTGGAAAATGGTTGGGTACGATGTGATCAGGGAGTGATTACATCCCTCGGGCGGGGCAGTGTTACAGAGGAGATTATCGACCTGGGGAATGTCGCGATTATTCCATGTTTGATTAATGCCCATACCCATCTTGAGTTTAGTAATCTTGATACACCTTTAGGCACTGGCGACGGGAGTTTTGCTGACTGGATTCAGGCGGTGCTGGACTATCGCGGCGGTTCAGAGATTGGGGAAGGTGTGATCGCATCCGGACTGGCACAATCTAGCGCGTCCGGTGTTGGGGCGATTGGCGAAATCGCGACGTTAGACGCGTCGAGCGAATTAGCGAGCGACTACGAAGAGCGTGTCGGGGAATTGATTGCGTATCGCGAGTTTATTGGACTGTCTAAGAGCAGAGTGGCCGAATTATTGCTACAAGCCGAATCACACATTAATGCGGCTAAGACAAAAAAATGGCACTCTGGTTTAAGCCCCCATGCACCTTACACCGTACATGGGGATTTACTTTCTGGTTTGTGTTCTCTGAGTGCTGAACATCAGGTTCCGCTGGCGATGCATTTGGCGGAGACCTTGGAGGAGATTGAACTGTTAGAAATGGGAACCGGTCCGTTACGGGAATTATTGGATCGATTAGATGTTTGGGACGCTGAGGGGGTTAATTCCCCGGGGACGATACAAGCCTACTTAGAGGAATTGAATAAATGCTGGCGCGCCTCGGTTATTCATGGGAATTATCTAGACGTCGATCATCTTAGGTTTATTGGGCAACATCGTGATGTGATGTCAGTAGTGTTTTGTCCGCGAACACACGCCTATTTTGGGCACTCACAGTACCCACTTGAGCAGATTCTAGCGAGCAACGTCCGCGTTGCGCTGGGAACCGATTCGCGAGCGTCGAACCCCGATCTATCGCTGATCGCTGAACTTGGTTTTATGGCCGCGGAATTTCCTAACGTTTCGGCGGACCAACTATTGTTGTCAGCAACCCACGCTGGTGCTTATGCATTGGGTCTGGAAAAGATTGTGGGAGCAATCGTTGCGGGCGCTAGTTCACGCTTGTTAGTTGTGCCCTGTGGCGATGCAACGCTGGACAATATTCATCAACAAGTGCTCGAAAACCTAAGTGAGTTCTCTCATTTGCAATGCGAGCAAATGTAAACATTGGTGCGCCCGCAGTTTAGAGTCGGCAGTTGTTGATCGGAGTTTCGAGGATTGCTGATGCTTGTATTTCTTCCAATTGATCCATTACCGATGTAATTTCACTGCTCTTCACCATTACCCGAACCGCGCTCCATTGTTGGTCATCCAGTGGAGTGATTGTGGGGGACTTGAATCCCGGCGTGATTTTCAAGGCCGCCTCGAGATTTTCTTGCGGGATGTTGTATTCCAATAGTGAATAGCCGCGCGCAATGATGACGCCTTCGAGGCGACGAATGACTCGTTGTGCCATTTCACTATGTCGCTGTTGCTTGTTCTGAATAAGCACAGTCTCGTATTGACCGATTTCGTGGGCGATTTTTAAGCGATTGGCAGCCAGTGTACTTCCGGTTTCGACGAGGTCAACAATGACATCGGCGATACCCAAGGTGATCATGATTTCTACGCTACCACTGAGCGGAACGAGATGAGCTGTGGCGTTATGTTCTGCCAGAAAGTTTTTAGTTACGTTTGTGAAACTTGTAGCAATTCGTTTGCCGTCAAGTTGCTGTGGATCGTTGAATTCGAGGTCATCGGGTACACATATAGCGAGACGGCATTTGCCAACGTTTAGTGACAATCGGGTATCGACATCAACATTCGCTTCGGCAACTAAATCAGCCCCTGTAATGCCCATATCGATAGCGCCCTCGGCGCACAATACAGGGATGTCATCGGTGCGCAAGAAAATGATGTCGATAGGCAGGTCTCGAACCTTGGCGAACAAGGATCGATTTTGACGTCGAAAGCGAATTCCCGCTTCTTTGAGCAAGTCGATTGCGAGGTCCGATAAACGGCCCTTACTCGGTAGTCCGATGCGTATATTGTGATCTGGCGTAGTCATGGAATTGTTGTAATTTGAAAGTTTTGTTTGTTAGTCGTTGGTGCGGGCAGCTTTCTCTTCGAGTCCTGAAACTCCAAAGCGACGCCCTAATTCGGCTTCGATTTCATGGAGTTGTATTTCTTGGTGTCCCAGTAGTACCATTAAGTGGAACAAAAGATCGGCGGCTTCGTGAATTAGGTGTTCGCGTCCATTTACTCCATCTTCATTGGCTGCTGCAATTACTTCGTGGGCTTCCTCAATGATTTTTTCACTTATACGCGGAACGCCTCCAGCGAACAATTGCGTTGTGTACGAGTTTTCAGGGAGCGTTTGGCGGCGATCCTCGATAACGTCCATCAATTCATGCAATATGTTGGGCGGGGGGTTCAATTTGGTGTTCCCCTTTACAGGAGTTGGAATTCATACAACGATGAAGGCACGGTTGCCGATACAGGTTTTATCCTAGACAGAGTAGGCAAAACTGGCAATTGCTGGTCAATGACTAGCGCGTAATGTTAAGTAAATCAATGTACTCGACGGTGAGTTATAGCGATTATGACGGAACAACACAGACAACCGGACCCAGCGGCGCCTGAGCCTTCGGTATCGCCAGGTCCGGCTGAACCTATTCCGGCGGTAAATGCTGCCTGTTGGTTTTTGACAGGACCGACAGCTAGTGGGAAATCTGCGACGGCTATCGCGCTTGCGCAAAAGATAGACGCTGAAATTATTTCGTTAGATTCCATGGCGATCTATCGCGAAATGAATATCGGCACAGCTAAGCCTGTACCTAGTGAGCGTGTTGTGGCCCATCATTTATTGGACATTCGCGATTGCAGCGAAGAATTTAGTGTTGCTCAGTACCTTGAGGCTGCCCATGTTTGTGTCACTGAAATTCTAGGACGCGGCAAAATCCCGTTGTTCGTCGGTGGCACTCCGATGTATCTGAAAGTGCTGTTGCGAGGCATGTTTGTTGGGCCACCGGCTGATTGGGATTTTCGCGGTCAGGTTCAAGAGCAGATTGATTTACATGGGAACGAATTGATTCATCAACAGCTTGAACGTGTAGACCCCTTGTCGGCACATAAACTACATCCTAACGATATTAGGAGGGTTATTCGAGCCCTCGAAGTGTTCCATTTGACCGGTATACCGATCAGTCACCAGCAGCAACAATTTGAAGACCAAGGTGCTTCCGGTAGGCGGAACGTATTTGTATTGTCTTGGCCACGCCCACTGCTTCATCACCGAATCGAGCAGCGTGTTGAGCAGATGTTTGAAAATGGTTTTGTGGCAGAGGTAGAGGCTCTCGTTGCAAAACATGGTTCGCTCGGACGAACAGCCGCTCAAGCCGTCGGGTATCAAGAAGTCTTGGCCTTGTTACAGCAAGAGTCTTCACTGGACGAAGTGATTGAACAGGTGAAAATTCGTACACGTAGATTTGCTCGTCGTCAGGAGACATGGTTTCGCGGTTTTGAGGAATGCATTTGGATTCCCCAAGTAATGCCGGTGGATATTGACGATACGGTTGAGCAAATATTAGAGCAAACTGACTAGTATTTGCTGTTAAACGTATAGCTGTTCGGAAAGCTTCGCGCCTTTTCCAAAATCACTTCCGCTTGTAAGATGGTATGTTTGCTAGTGCTATATCTTTAGTAGTGGCGAAAATATAGATTTTAGAGCCAAAACGTATAATTTGAAATATTGAAGCCATAACGAAGGAAAATAGACAGTGTTGCGAACCCATACATGTGGTGAATTGCGGACAGAGCAGGTTGATTCAGAAGTTACTTTGTGTGGCTGGGTTGATAGTTCACGAGATCATGGCGGAGCTGTATTTATTGACTTGCGCGACCGTTATGGTAAGACGCAAATCGTGTTTGGCCCTGAAAGCGGTCTAGTGGATGAGGGGAGTACGCTGCGTAACGAGGACGTGATTCTGGTTGTAGGCAAAGTATCCCCGCGGCCTGATGGCACTGTTAACCATAAGTTACCCACGGGTGAGTTAGAAGTTCGAGTAACGAAGCTTGAAATTCTCAACAAAAGTGAGACTCCGCCATTTACGCCTAGCCAACAAGAGCTACCAGGCGAAGACCTGCGATTGAAGTACCGCTATTTGGATTTACGGCGGCAGCCAATGCAAGATATACTGCAACTACGTAGTCAAATTATCAAGATGATGCGGGATTATTTTGAGAAACAGAACTTTATAGATATAGAAACGCCAATTCTAGGGCGGAGTACTCCTGAGGGCGCTCGTGATTACCTTGTGCCGAGTCGCGTACACGACGGAGAATTCTATGCGTTACCGCAATCGCCTCAACTATACAAACAAATTTTGATGGTCGCCGGTTACGATCGTTATATTCAAGTCGCGCGTTGTTTTCGAGATGAGGATTTACGAGCAGATAGACAACCGGAATTTACTCAACTCGACGTCGAAATGTCGTTCGTCGATGCGGATGATGTGATGGGAATGATTGACGGTTTGATGCAAAAGATGGCGCAGGATATTAAAGGACTGGAACTGCAGTTGCCGCTGCCACGAATGACCTACGACGAAGCGATGAGACGATTTGGTAGCGACGCACCCGACTTAAGATTCGGAATGGAATTGATAGATTGCTCGGATTTGGCTGCCAAGGCTGAATTTCGAGTGTTCTCCGGGGCAGTCGAGTCCGGTGGTGTGGTGCGCGGGATCAAAGCGGATGGTGCGGCGGAGAACTTCTCCCGTAAACGGATCGATCAATTTACAGATTGGGTGAAACAAGACTTCGGTGCGAAGGGGTTGGCATGGTTCCGCGTTGAGGAAGATGGAACGTTATGGTCGCCGATTGCTAAAAACTTTAGCGATGAACTACTGGTGGAGATTCGCCAACGAATGGACGCGGAGCCCGGCGATATTATGTTTTTTATCGCCGATACATGGGAAGTTAGTTGTCGAGCATTGTCGGCTCTGAGAAAATCTCTCGGCGCCGAGTTGAAATTATACGACCCGCAGGAGATGCATTTCTCATGGGTCGTCGAATTCCCGATGTTCGACTATGACGCAGAGGAACAGCGTTGGGTGTCCACACATCATCCATTTACCGCACCACGACCTCAAGATGTAACCCTGCTTGAAACTGATGCGGCAAAAGCGAGAGCGATTGCCTATGACCTTGTGATTAATGGTTTTGAGGCAGGTGGCGGTACCATTCGAATCCATGACCAAGATGATCAACGGCAAGTGTTTGAGTTACTTGGGATTGATGAAGCGACAGCCCAAGACCGTTTTGGATTTTTGCTGGATGCATTGAAATTTGGCGCACCTCCACACGGTGGGATTGCACTTGGAATCGACCGAGTTGTCATGCTGTTCGGAGATTTGGACAATATTCGTGATTGCATCGCCTTCCCAAAAACGCAGAAAGCTGCGGATATGATGACCGGGGCACCTAGTCCCGTAGATGAGCAACAACTACGTGAACTTAGTATCAACGTCATCCGCCCCGATTGATGTTTCCGGACAATCGTTAGGGCCTTGAGATGTAGTGATAACGAATGCCAATTAGGTCAGTCACTCACGAAGCCCGCCGCGATGGGGATCGGCTTGGGCATGGGCCCGGCGCAAACCCAGATCATTTCCATTTGGTTTTCGGACTGATTCGTGAAATAGTGCACACGTCCTCGAGGTATCATGGCTGTTGCACAGTTGTTCAACGAGTATTGCCGGCCCTCGACTAGACATTCCGCATCGCCGCGGATGATACAGATGGACTCGTCGAAATCGTGCAGGTGGTCCGGAAGGCGAACATCAGGATCAATACGGGCGAACCCGCCGCTCATTTCGATGCCCGGTACCAGCGAGGTGTTGCAGTAATCAATGTACGTCGTTCCCGGACCGTTGCTTTGTACATGCTCTGCATTGGCGAAACGCGTCACGTGTTCAAACCCAGGCGTGCCGCTGGCGTTTGCTGGCATATCTGTTTGCTCAAACGAAGTTTGGACAAGCTCACGCTCAGGCGTGCTCATTGCCAGCGCGACGTGTAGACGCGTGGCCTTGCTGGAATCGGGGTTGCGAGTTTGATGCGGCAACCAACGGGGAATCGTAATGTTGTCCAACGGTCCCAGTCGGTAGGTACGTCCCTCGACGGACACCTCTGCTTCACCTTCAAGTACGGTGACCGATTCACCACACGGGTGCCTGTGGTAAGGCAGCAACGACTCAGGTTGTATGGTCACGATACCTGTTGTCAGCCCACGCGCCGTGTTGAAATCACCGACTAGGGCTTCCAATGTGATCCCCGCCTCCAGCTCGGCAGTATTTCCATCGTCCAAGCAGGTGATGATTTCATCACGATCGGGCGTAAAGCCTGTCGGTGGTTGGGCAAGTGGCAGCAGTACCTCGCGGCCATCTGCAGGGTCAAGGCTAGTCGCCGGCAGGCGGTCACGGTCAACGGCCTGCAGTGCCTGATGGATTGATCGCAGCAGCAGGCCGTTGTCAGCGCCCACTCCCAGCATGTGAAATCCTTGCTCCCGACGGTGGACAAGATTTTCAACGCTGGTGGTCATCAGTCCGCAATGCTTACCGGCAGCGTTGATTGAATCTTTCAATTGAAGAATCTGTTCGGCAACGCCAGGTCCTTCCCATTGACCGCGGTAACCGGCGGTTGCTGAGAAGTCTGCGGGGCCGAAAAAGAACACGTCCGTACCGTCCAGTTCACACATGGCCGGTACGTTTGCAATGGCGGAGACACTTTCGATTAACGGCACGACCAGTACTTGCTCATTTGCTTCGGCCGTATGTTCCACTAGGCATTGACCCCAAGCTGTGGCCCTCTCGCCTCCGATTCCACGTCGGCCTGCGGGTGGATAGTGACAATCACAGATGGCTTCTTTAAGTTCCTCAGCGGTTTCGACCCAAGGAATGACTACTCCGTCGGCACCAATGTCGAGCGCACGTTTTGTGAGTGAGGTGCTACGTTCAGCCAATCTGACAAGCACTACGGTTTCACTGCGTAAGCCGGCGCGGATATGCTCATTGATTTCCTTCCAATCAAGGTGACCATGCTCGGCATCGATCACCACCCAATCCATACCCAAGGCAACTGCCATCTCTGTGATGCTGGCAGATTCCAGCGTGACCCACAGTCCGTAGATCGGTTCGCCATTGGTAAGTTTGCTTCGAAAGCGTTTCAGTGCGTTTATTTTCATCGTGTTGCAATCCTATATTTAATGTCTGTTGGATCGATCGCTTGCATATTCAGTTCACGCAATGATCTCCTGAACCACTTTGCCGGAAACATCTGTCAGCCGGAACGGACGGCCGTGGTGGTCGAAGGTCAACTGTTCATGGTCCAGACCCATCATGTGCAGCATGGTGGCATGCAGATCGTTAATGTGAACCTGACCTTCGACGCCATGGTATCCGAAATCATCGGTAACGCCATGCGTGATGCCCCCTTTAATTCCTCCGCCGGCCATCCACATGGTGAATCCGTGATGATTGTGCTCGCGACCATCACCGTTTTGCGCGTGCGGCGTACGACCAAATTCGCCACCCCACAACACGAGTGTGTCGTCGAGTAACCCCCTTGCTTTTAGATCAGTGAGCAGTCCGGCAACTGGTTTATCGGAGACATTACAGCGATCCGGTAGACCGGTGGCTATTTTGTTATGATGGTCCCAACCGCCGAGTGAGACCTGTATGAATCGAACGCCCGCCTCGGCAAAACGGCGGGCCAACAAACACTGGCGGCCAAACCCGTCCGTTGTCTTGTCACCGATACCGTAGAGAGACAGTGTTTCTTTGGATTCCTCGCCAAAATCAACTAATCGTGGGGTCTCCGTCTGCATGCGGAATGCAAGTTCAAACGACTCGATCACGCCTTCCATCTGCTGATCCGTCTGCAATCGTCGCAGTTGCCGCTGATTCATGGATTGCGTTAGATCAATGCGAAGACGCTGTACTTTCTCTGGGATTTTGGAGTCGCTTAAATGGCGGATAGGAGCCTTATCCGGTGAGGTTCCCACCTGCTCTATGGCGGTACCTTGATGGATGGCGGGTAAAAATGCACTACCGAAATTTCGTTCACCTTCTTGGGGAAGAATCGTAATATAGGAAGGCAATTGCTGATTCTCGGTACCCAGCCCGTACGACAGCCACGAACCTATGGATGGAACAGTATCAATGAGATTGCCTGTGTGGAGTTGTCGGATTGCCACTGGATGGTTTGGGCTGTCGGCCTGTACCGCGCGGAGAACACAGAGATCATCGGCGTGCTGGGCAAGATGTGGCAACAGATCGCTCATATACAGCCCGCATTCCCCCTGATTCTTGAAACCGGAAACCGGTCCTAAAAGTCGCGTGTTATCAAGACCAACGGTCGCCTCTGTTTCAGGAAGTTTATACGGTATTGGTTCACCGGAGTTTTGGGCGAGGCGGGATTTGTAATCAAAAAGATCCATCTGGGATGGTCCGCCAGCCATAAATAGGAAAATAATACGTTTGGCCCGAGCAGGGAAATGTGGTTTCCTTGTAGCTAAAGGATTCTTCCGATTATTTTTGATCGTTTCCGCAGCGATTTGTTGTTGCAGAATCGAGCTCAGCGCGAGCGAGCCAAATCCGCAACTCGTGGTACGAAGAAAATCTCGCCGTGATGGGACGATGGATTCAATGGGATACTGCATGGTAGTCCTATTCGCGAAAAAGAAAACGATTGGAAGCGAGCACTGCATGACATAACTGTGTCCACGCTGCAGATCTAGCCGTAGCGGTATCGGATCCGGAAATGAGATCCTGAGTACATTGATCAAGAAAAGTCAGAGCAATCTCTATTTCCGCATCCTCCGCCGGATAGTTCACGGTCAGGAGATAGAGTTGGTTGATACGAGCGCGTTCGTCATCGGGTTGGTCTTGCTGTAAACGCTCAGCCAACTTGGTGGCCTGTTGTTTTACGAAGGGAGCATTGAGTAGAAACAGCGCCTGAGTTGCCACGGTGGTATTGGTTCGCGCGCCGGTGATATCATTTGGGTGGGGGAAATCAAAAGCGCTGAGAATTTCAAGTACGCCCAGAGGTCGTTTTCGCTTAAAAGGCAGGTAGACGGAACGACGGTTCTTGATATATTCTGGAATATTTCCGGCCCAGGTTGGCGGATTTACTTTTCCTCCAAGACCATTGATGCTGCCTGTTAGTTCCAACCCTAGTGGCGACCCGCCGCGACCGAGGTCCAGTTGCCCACTCGTCGCCAGCATAGCGTCGCGGATCGATTCGGCCGTTAGTCGCCGACGGGGCATATGCCAGAGCAAGTCATTGTCAGGATCAAGTTTCACTGCTTTGACGTTATGAGTCGACGCCATCTGGTAAGTGCGTGACAAAACCATGCGGCGCACGGTGCTTTTCATAGACCACTGGTCATCTTCGCGTAGGCGAACGGCAAGGAAATCGAGCAACTCGGGATGACTGGGCATTTCGCCATGGACACCGAAGTAATCCACGCTGCGAACAAGCCCTTTTCCAAACAGGTGATGCCAGATACGATTGACAAGGATTCGCGAAGTGAGCGGATTGCCGGAATCCGTGAGCCAGTGAGCTAATTGCAAACGTCCGCTGGTGTCTTTCGGAATGTCGTTCAACTTAGAGGGGGGGACGGAACTAAGAAAGCCACGGGGAACGATCTCGCCAAGAGATTGAAAATCACCTCGCAGATAGATCGGGTTATCACGGGGCGTTTCAATGTCTCTGACCGCCAAAGCCTGTTCGCGATCTGGCCGTGCCGATTCCAGACGGTGTGAGAGAGATGCCAATTCTGCATTGATCGCTGCGATGCGGGGATTGGTAGCAGCGAGAGCAGGGCCACTGAATAGTTGCAGTGCAAGATTTGATTGTCCTCCCCCGTCCAAATTAACCACGTGGGAATGATTCGTGCCCGCACCCGCCCATCTTGGAATCGTACATCTTGCGTAGACGGGTAATCCGGTTGCGGACTGTTTCCCTTGAGTATTACCGACTTGGCATTTTTCAAAGTCTTCCGAGAAGACAATTATTGAGGTAGCTGATTCCTCAACTGTTAAATCATCTATCGCACCACCGAATCGACCGGTGTAATCGCTGGAAGTGATGTGTAACTTTACGTCGCCCGTACCATCCCCTGTATAAACGAACGATGCTGCCTTGAACTTTTGACTGTCGTGTTTTCCTGTCCAGGCACCAGGTCGATGGACATGCCAGGCCAGTACCGTCGCGTCTTCGCGCAACACTTGCAAGAGTAAACCGTCGTCGTCTGCGGTCGCCTGACTCGCACCTGCCCAGACCGAAGGGGATGCGGCAAACGAGACGCGATACTCACGACCTGCTCCATTTGCGTCGATTCCTGTGTTCAGAGTGACTGCATTTGCCTGGGCGTTGACAGCCTTCTTTGTGAATCTAAGCTTGTCATCAACTCGCCGTAGGGCAGTTAATTCGTCGCGTAATTTAAGTTGTTGATTATTTATATTGCGGGCGAGTTTCTCGAACTCATCATCCACTCCCGGTAGCTTCGGTAGATTCACGTGAGTGATTTGACTCCAGACACCAGGCCCGTCGTAACTGGTCGTGAGTGTGCTATGGAAGATACCGGCCAATGCGTAATAATCGCGAGTGGGAATGGGATCGAACTTGTGATCATGACAGCGAGCACAGGATATCGTCTGGCCGAGGAAGGTGCGACCTATCTGGTCAATCTGATGATCGACAACGTCCGCGGCCAATTGCCCCTTGATATAGTTCTGCAACGTCCATGGGCCGATCGCAAGGTAGCCTGTTGCGATGATCTGTTGACGTTGCTGTACGACGTTATCGTATGGCAGGAGGTCGCCTGCGATCTGCTCGTGAATAAACCTATCCAGCGGTTTGTCGGAATTAAACGCCTCAATTACATAGTCTCGATAACGCCAGGCATCCCGGATCAGAACGTTGCCGGTAATGTCAGCCAAGTCTGCATAGCAGGATAGATCGAACCAGTGCCTGGCCCAGTGATCTCCAAATCCGGGCGATTCAAGGAGGCGGTCGACGACGTTTTCATATGCTTTTTCGGACGGGTCGCTAATAAACGCTTCGATTTCATCAGGCGTTGGTGGTAACCCCGTAAGGTCGAACGTCACGCGACGCAACAACGTGTAACGATCCGCATCGCCGGCGGGATAGAGGCCATTTGTTCGTAGTTTCGCCAAAACAAAGGAATCGAGATCATCCCGCGGCCATTGATTGTCTCTCACCTTGGGGACATCTGGTTTTAAGATTGGCTCCAGGGCCCAGAGTTTTGCAGGATCTATTTCAGGTGTTTTTGAATCGCGGGGATCAGGTGCCCCCATCAAGATCCATTTCTCCAATAGCGCAATTTCGTTTGCCGGCAGTTGTTCTGTGGGCGGCATTTCGTAGCTTTCATATCGAACGGCCTCCATCAAGAGGCTTTCCTCCGGCTTGCCGGGAATGATCGCTGCTCCTTCATTTCCACCCGTTATCCAGCCATGACGGGAGTCTAATACGAGCCCGCCCTTCGCCTTGCCGGACTCATGGCTGTGGCACGGGTAACAACTACGCTCGAGGATCGGTACGATTTGCTTTTCAAAGAATTTGATTTCTCTGGCGGTGGCTGCCTGTTCTATGCTTTCGACAAGCGGTTTGTCGTGGGCATAGCTAACGGCGCTTAGAAGAACGACGATTAAGAAAGTGGTTGCTGGTTTGCAATTCACGAGGCGTTCCTGCTGTTTGAACACCGTTCATTGCCGGTGGTTGGTGCTTCAGTGATTCGCATATGTTTTATTTTGTGAGTCAATGGATTGAATAGGGTTAGTCAGATTGTTATTAGCAACATGTAAACTGGAGCGAAAAATATCGGTGTCGTTCGAATTCGAGAATCAGATCACTTCGGGGCTTGGGACGGTACGGGCATTGACAATATTACCCGTATTAAGTGTTCCTGTTGGTTCGAACAGAACAATCTGGCACTCCGAATTGGCGACCGGTTTATGCTCAACACCACGGGGAACAACGCATAGCTGTCCTGGGTGTAATTCAACCACCTTGTCCCGCAGGTGAATTTCTAGGCATCCCTGAATCACCCAGAAAAGCTCATCCTCCTGCTCATGGAAGTGCCAGTCAAACTCCCCCAAGAGTTTGGCAACCTTAACCTGCTGACCGTTAAGTTCGGCGATTACTTTGGGCGACCAATGCTCATCAACACAGGCTAACTTGTTCTGCACATCAATTGTTTGCATATCATTTGTTCCTTGTACTCAACTGTATCTAGAGAGAGTGAACGAGTCCGCGGTTGCCACAGCACCCTACGCTACTTGAGTTCCTTCCTGAGAGGTTCGTCAACGATGAGTGCTTCTGGGAAATCTGCAGCTTTAACTCCACCGCGATTGCGAAGTCGTTTGTTTTGCTGTCGCCCGCGTGGTGGGTTCAAGGGAATTTCCATTCCTCCCAATTCTGCCATCATCGCGTAAAGCCGATCCTGCATCTGTTGTTTTGTTTGCGCGTATGCAGGTTTGTAGATGAGGTTGTTTTGTTCTTGTGGATCGGACTTGATGTCAAATAATTCATCCGTGTCCCAAAGTCCGTAATAGGTCGTGTACTTGTACTGGTCGCCACGGAGCGAAAAATGTGTTGGTGTATGCGGATAGTTTTGTTCCCAGTAATAGACGTAGAGAAAGTATTCGCGCCACGGTATCGATTTACCTTGAGCCAGTGGAAGAAAGCTCTCTCCGTCCATATGCAGAGGTTTCTCGAGTCCCATGGCCTCCATGATGGTGGGAGCAATGTCGATGTTGGCAACGACTTGGTCTAAAATCGTGCCGCCTTGGACCATCGCAGGACACTGCATGAGCAGCGGCACCCGACTGGAGGTTTCATATGCCACGCGTTTATCGATCAAGCCGTGCTCACCGAACATGTACCCGTTGTCGCCCATATAGATGACCAGCGTATCATCGTAGATCCCCATCTTTTTCAACTGTTTCATTACCGCGCCGATGCTGTCATCGACAGAACAAAGCGATTCACAGTAACTTTTGTATAACGTTTCGACGCTACTTCCGGAGTGCAGAGGAAAGTCCATACCATGCCAACCATTGCGTTGGTCGAGCAACCACCTCGGCCGGTTGCGGAGATTGTTTTTTAGTAACTTGCTCGATGCTGGGAGTTTGAACGGAATGTCCTCTAGCGTACCTTTGTACTTCGGCTCTGGTGTAAACGGACCATGTACCGCTTTATGGGAGAGATAGAGAAAGAAAGGTTTTTCCCGGTCGGTCTGCTGCTCGAGAAAATCGATGGCGCGTCGCGTCAACAGCGTGGTGATGTAACCGTCCTGAGGCACTCGCTTGCCGTTATCATTGATCGTGTATTTTTCATTTGGTGGATAATACTGTCCCTGACCTTTGAAGCTGAACCAGTAGTCAAAGCCAGGACGGGGATTATCGTTGCCCGCTCCCATGTGCCACTTGCCAATGAACCCGGTTGTATATCCAGCCTGTTGTAAATACTGCGGAAAAAAGAGTGTGCCCTCGGGAACCGCACGTTGGTTGTCGATCACTCGGTGGCGAAATGTGTACAGCCCAGTCAGGATTGACGCGCGGCTCGGTGAACAGAGTGAGGTGGTCACGAATGCATTCTTGAGGTGCATTCCGTTCGTGGCCATCGCATCCATGTGCGGTGTCTTTGCGAAGGGATGTCCCATGAAACTCATGGCATCGTAGCGGTGATCATCCGAGAGGATGAAAACGACGTTCCGAGGTTTGCTACCCTCGATTGTTTGGGCAACAACTGTTTCCGGCACCGGGACCACCTCTGCAGATAGAGGGATGGCTAGGGCGACACAGGTAGCAAATCCAAGGATGTCGGTGGTGAATCTGTTCATGACTAAACTCGCTTTCTTGCCTTGATCATACCCGTTATTGTATGTGTCCAGTTGGTGCTGTGTATAGTTGGAGAATGTAAAAGAGACACAATCGGTTTTAGTTTCAGCTCTGCGCAAAGAGTGGCAGGAGTGACCCGTCGCAAGTTCCTTACCTTTTCAGTAGAGCCTGAACACCGACGCATCGCCGAGCAAGCACCCTGCAGTGCGTCTTCAACTTGTTTGTTGGCCAGATGGAGCGTCGCGCCAAGGGCTGGTCTGTGTTACAATCAATAACGCGTGGAAATTTGCAACCGAGCCATGAATGCAGTTAATAATTGAGTGATTACTAAATGAAACTTATCGTTATCGTTCTACTATCTGTAACTTTGTTTCTCACCAACAGCGCGGTTTTACACGCTGAAACAAATGCCCAACAGCCCAACATCCTCTTCATCTGCACCGATGATCAAGCACCATGGGCCTTGGGCGCGTCCGGCAACAAGCAGGCGCTCACGCCGAACATGGACAAACTGGTTTCGGAGGGGGCTTACCTAGAGAACGCCTTCGTTACCACACCGGTCTGTTCGCCATCACGAGCCGCGACTCTGACGGGGCTATACGGTTACGAAGTCGGCGTGCGCAACTGGGTGCAGTTCGGGCAAAACGCAAAAGGACAGGGGATCAATCCCGATTCAGTCACAACTGCGGAATTGCTTAAGGCAGCCGGATACTCCACGTCGCTGATCGGCAAGTGGCATCTTGGCGAAGAAGAAAAACACTATCCCACCAACCACGGCTTTGACTACTTTATGGGTCACATCCAGGGTGCATTCCCGGTCATAAATCCTCACTTTTACCAAAACGACAAACGCATATTGTTGAAGGGACTCACCGCGGATGTGCTGGCAGATGACGTGATAGCAAGAATGGAATCGCACATCAACGATAAGCAGAAGCGTCCGTTCTTCATCGCCTGGCATACGCGGGCGCCGCACACGAAGTGGCTGCCCGTTGCCCCGGAAGATATGGCTCCTTACGACAAGCCCGACTTCAGGGCGGATGTTCCCGACTACCCAGATCTTGACCGCGAACGGGTCGATCAGTGGATGAAGGAATACTTGGCGTCGACCCGCAGTGTAGATCGGAATTTGGGTCGCGTCATGGCGGCCCTCGAAACGAAGGGAATCGCTGACAACACGATCGTCATCTACACCTCCGACCATGGGTACAACATAGGCCACCACGGCATCTGGCACAAAGGCAACGGCATCTGGATTTTGAAGCACACTGTTCCTCGCAAAGGAAACATTGGCGCGAACGCGCGGCCCAACATGTGGGAGAACTCGATCCGGGTGCCGACTATGGTCCGCTGGCCCGGACACATCAAGCCGGGGGCTCGAATTGACGCGGACACCACGAACCTCGATTGGCTTCCCACAATTCTGGCCATGGCGGGGATCGAGCAACCGCAGGCCCTGGGCCTGCGCGGTGAAAACTTAGTCCCGCTGCTGACAGGGAAGAAGAACGACACGCAGCGTGACGGCGTCTTTTCGTTTCTTTCCTTCTATGAGGACTACGCGTATCAATTCCTCAGCGAACTGCGTATGTGGCGCACCGACCGATGGAAACTGGTTCGTGATTTCAGAAACCCACATCTCGACGAACTCTACGATCTCAAAAACGATCCGGGTGAATTAAGTAACCAGATCAACAATCCCAAACACAACACCATCGTCGACGCACTGCACGCAAAGATTCTCCATGAGATGCGCGACAGCAACGATCCGGCGTTGCAGTATCTTCCAGGTGTTCCAGCGACCAGATAATGCGATGACGCCGTCAATGATCTGATTGCCCTGCTGGGTGACGAGGATCGGTACGTGCGATATCGCCCGGTGGGAGCTTTGCATGAACTCGGTCCAAAAGCGAAGCTCGCCGTGCCCGTCTTGAGCGAGATTGTCCTGAACACCACTGAACCTGAGGCAACGCGGAATTGGGCGATCAAGACGCTTGTTGTGACGCTTCCGGGTACGCAGGAGGCTGTCGAGACGCGGGTAACAGCCAGCGCTGAAGATGTCTACTACGGAGTGAGGCAACTTGCTCGTGAACAACTGCGAAAAATCGACTCGGAAGCGGCCGATGCTGCGGGTATCTAATAACGACTAAGTTGCTGACGCTTGACACTTACGCATCGTCAAGTAGATCCACGGCGGCAAACGTCTTGCCTTCTAGCATGGCGAGACTTGCGCCGCCTCCTGTGCTTACATGGGATACTTGTTCCGCGAACCCTAGTTGTTCAATGGCAGCGGCACTGTCGCCACCACCGATAATACTGATTGCTTCGCTTGCCGCAATCGCTTCGGCAACACGGCGAGTCCCCGCGTCAAAGGGCGGCATTTCGCACACACCCATGGGGCCGTTCCAAACAACGGTCCCGGCGTCGGCTAAGAATTCCGCATATTTCTCCGCGGTTTCAGGGCCGATATCCAATCCTTCAAATTCGGCGGAGATTGCACCAAACGGAACAACTTCTTTATTGCAATCCGCTGAAAAATCGTCACCGCAATGCGTATCCACAGGCAGGACCAGTACGTCGCCGCCACGTTGCAGAAGATCAGTTGCTAATTCGACTTTGTCCGGTTCAACTAAACTCTTACCCACCTCTCCGCCACGAGCTAACGAAAACGTATAGGCCATTGCGCCGCCAATTAAAATGTGGTCACAAACGTCCAGTAACTTATTGATGACCATGATTTTGTCGGATACCTTGGCACCACCGAGTATTGCGATAAACGGTCGCTTGGGCGACTCAATCGCTGCAGATAAGTATTTGATTTCCTTTTCGACAAGTAATCCGACAACTCGCGGTTTATCCGCCATCGCTTGCGGCACGGCGACCATGGAAGCGTGGTCACGATGACACGTTCCAAAAGCATCGTTGCAATACACGTCGCCAAAACTCGCTAGTTTTGCAGCAAACTCCGTATCCCCTGCCTTTTCCGCTGGGTCGAAACGTAAATTTTCAAGAACGACAACACCACCATCTGTAAGTTGTGATACTTTTGCGTTCGCATCGTCGCCAACGGTGTCGCTGGCCATGGCAACATCCTGTCCGAGGAGTTCTGCTAAGCGCTTGGCAACCGGAGCTAAACTGAACCTGCCGTCATCGTCATTACCCTGTGGTCGACCGAGATGACTCATCAATACCAGGCTACCGCCACGTTGCAGCACCGAATGAATCGAAGGTAACGCCATTTCAATACGACGGTCATCGGTGATTTCACCGGTGGCGGTTAACGGCACGTTGAAATCAACTCGCAGCAACACTCGCTTTCCTGAGACATCTATTTGTGTGATCGATTGCTTAGTCATGTCATCCCTGTGTTGATTATATGAATCTCAAACTATCTATTGTGTCGCGGTCTTGTAGATTTGGCTAGACCGTTGTGCAGCGTGGCATCACCAAGTTTATCGTGTTCTTCCGTTGCCAAGATGATAGTGACAATGTTAAAGTCTCTACAACTTCATCGAATTTATTTATGGGGCTGCTTTCTAAGATGTATATCTCTTGGTGGATGTGGATCGCGATCACAATAGGTGCACTAATTGCGTTGACAGCAATTTACGACTTGTGTCAACGTAAACACACTATTTTGCGCAACTACCCTGTCGTTGGTCATTTTCGTTATTGGCTCGAGCGTTTCGGACCGGAGTTACGACAATACATTGTGACCAACAACAACGAAGAACGTCCCTTTTCTCGTGATCAACGCCGCTGGGTCTATGCGTCTGCTAAACAAGAAAACAACTATTTCGGTTTTGGGACTGACAAAGATCTCGAGCTATCGCCGAATCACCTTGTGATTAAACACGCTGCCTTTCCCATTTCGTCCCCCCGTCCTGAAGACCTAGCGTACGACCCGCTGCATATGATCGACGTCGCTAAAATCCTTGGCGGTTACCGTGACCGCAAGTATCAGTTTAGACCGAAATCAATTATTAGTGTTTCGGCGATGAGTTTTGGTTCGCTTAGTGCGACGGCGGTAGAATCACTTAACCGAGGTTGCAAAGTGACCGGTTGCTTACACAACACTGGCGAAGGAGGAATCAGTCCGTATCACTTACACGGCGGAAACCTGATTTGGCAACTAGGAACCGGTTATTTCGGAGCGAGGAATGCGGATGGAACATTTTCACAACAACATTTTCTTGACGCGATCGAACAAGCTAAAGGCAAAGTAAAGGCGATTGAAATCAAGCTGAGCCAAGGTGCAAAGCCTGGGTTAGGAGGCATGTTGCCAGCTGCTAAGGTGTCCCCCGAGATTGCCAAGATCCGAGGCATTCCCGTTGGCAAGGATTGCGTCAGTCCGTCAAGTCACTCAGCATTTACAAACGTAGATGCGATGTTAGATTTTGTAGAGCATCTTGCAGACATTTCAGGGCTTCCAATTGGCATAAAGAGTGCTGTTGGTGAGAGCGAATTCTGGGACGACCTGATAAATCAAGTACAAAGCACTGATCGGTGCGTTGATTTCATTAACATTGATGGGTCAGAAGGCGGCACGGGCGCCGCACCACTTGCATTTTCAGACCACGTTGCACTTCCGTTTAAACAGGCTTTTGCCTCGGTATTCAAAAAGTTTGAACTGGCGGGTATTGCTCACAACATCGTTTTTACGGGATCTGGAAAACTTGGATTTCCAGAAACATCCCTCCTCGCGCTGGCATTGGGGTGTGACATGATCAGCATAGCCAGAGAGCCGATGATGGCGATAGGTTGCGTTCAGGCCCAACGTTGCCATTCTGGGAATTGTCCCACAGGGATCGCAACCCAAAACAAACGGCTCATGTGGGGACTGGATCCTACGTTGAAATCCAACCGCCTAGCAAATTACATGATCGCCTTGCGTAAAGAGATCATGCAATTGACTCACGCTTGCGGTTATGAGCATCCAGCTCAGATTACGCCTAAACAATTTTCTATCGTCAACGACAGCTATGCCTCAAATAGTGTTGCCGACATATTTGGCTACCGCGAAGGTTGGGGTAGTCCGACGAAAGAGCACATCGACGAAGTGGTAGGCATCATCCGAGCCGCTACCGAAATGCGGATTACGATGTGACACACCAATGTTGAAAACATCAATCGCTCAGGCACTACTTGCCAATAGGTACATCGATGATTTCGATTTTGTGTTCGTCGGAGTTTGCTTTGAGTTCCGGCGCATACATGGCGTAGCCGATGGTCGGCAAGGCGGAGAATTTACCAGGGATCTCAGCTCGCACGCGGTAGGTAAAGCTGTGCTTGCCACGTGAAATGCGGCGAATGAAATAATTGACACTGGCGTCTCTCATTTCACGATAGGCTGACAGTCCTGTGTAAATGTATCCACTGCGCAGATCAACCGCTTCAAATCCAGCTGCTTTGTGGTCTTCAAACATCAAATACTCGTAATCATTTTTACTGTCAATCAGTAATTCGATTTCGATTAAGTCACCGCTGAGGACGTCATCGCCGGAGGCAAGAGGAATGCGTTTGAAGCGTTCTTCTTTTTGTTGCACCACCTGTCCCCGCGATCCGGCCACCTTTGTAACGCGGTTATCGGGAACCAATTTGTAGAAACGACGTTCCACTTTGATTTCTAATCCCGCCTTAGTGATGAAATCTTCAAGCGTGAAGTTGGTGAGATAAACGTTGAAGTAGACTGGCCCCACACCTTTACGGCGAACTTCAATTTTATGTGTTCCATCGAGCACTTCATCACCGGTTAGAATGAACTTATTGTCGAAGGAGAACAGGTTTTCGGCGTCGATATGAACTTCCTTGCGCTTTTCGCCGTCCACCCAAATTTCAACGTCCATATCGGGTTTGGCTTCGCCGGTCGCTTTGATGTATTCAGAAAACGCCTCGACACACAATGAGGTGTCGCGAGTCGATTTCCAGTAGGTGGCATGTTTACGGTTGTTTAACAAGTACTTCACAAGTCGAGATGCTTGAACGCTTTTGGGTTTAACCCGTGCGAGCAGTTTCAAGTAATAAGCATTGGTTTCAATTTCATCACCGTACCAATACCACCAATACCCACCTGCGGGCATTTCCAGGTAAGCGGTTTCATTCTCTTCGTCTTGCTCCAAGTACTGTTCAATATTGCGAACAAGCATGGTTAGTTTTTCTTGGTGTTTGCGAGTTTCTAAGCCAAGTGCATAAACAACCATTCCGTAAACACTGAGGTGTGAACGATCGCGATACAAGAACTGTTGCATCTCGACGTTCTCCTCGCCTGCTTCAGCCAAAATCATGTAGATCAATGCATCACGATTGTCCGCGAATGGCTTCGACGGTGTGTTGCCCGTGCCGTGTCGTTTGATTTTGTCAACCTCAGCGGATTCGTGGCGTTGTAGCCATTGTACGCCGCGTTTAATGATATTCGGATCGACCTTCACATCATTAGTAACAGCGACTTGCAGTCCATGCACGACGACCGCTGTGGTATGCGGATAGCTGTACCCTTTGCCACCGGAGAACCAACCCCAGCCACCATCAGCGTTTTGCATGTTAGTCAAACGAGTAACACCGGCGGATACAATTTTGTTGACTTCCGCTTGGCTAAACACAGGGTTGGAGTTGTAGCGTTTCCACTGTTTAGCCCGTTCTTGATCATCGCCAATCTCCTGGGCGTTGAGATTGGTTCGCTTTTCGCGAATTTGATCTAGATCGAGTTGCATGCTGATGAGTGTGTGTTGCGTAATTGCTGCCGGCAGGAACCGATTCAGCGTTTGCTCGGTACAGCCATATGGATAATCGAGCATGTACGGCAACGCGTCGACCATGGCACCGGCAAGCGTCGGTGAATAACGAATTTCTAACACGGATTGTTCCTGGCGACGTTCGCTAGGCACGGTAATCGTGACTTGCGATTGGTTGTCCTCAGGTCGAATCGTACCAGCCCATGCTTCTGTCTTTAAGATGCCGTGTACGTAGACGGGGAACTTCATTTCCATCGCATCTGATTCTTCGTCTGTGAGGGCCGCCATTGTAATGGAGGTCTCGCCTTCGCCAGAAACCTTCACGCGCCAATCAACGCGTGCTTCTCCGTGGGCATCGACAGTGATAACTTGGTTGGCTTCCCCGAGATTAACCAAGTATTTGTTATCCAAGGTCAATTTAACTTCAACCTCCTTGGCAGTTTCAAGATAGTTGTGGACATTGGCAGATAGCAGGATTTCGTCTTTTTCTACAAAGAAGCGAGGTGCTTGCATGCGGACGATCACATTTTTCCGAGTGATCACTTCGGTATGCCCCGAGCCGACGTTCGTCCCGTGACCCATCGCCCAGACGTTGACTTTCCAAGTCGTCAAACTCTCGGGCATGCTTACCTTGACTTCGGCAAACCCCTCTTGATCCGTATTCAAAGTCCCGACCCACAAAGCGGTGTCGGCAAAATTGGACCGAACATTGGGTTCGAGTTTGGGCGCACTGCCAGATCCGGAATTGCCTAATTGTTCTAATGGCCCGCTTTTGCTAGCGGAACTCCTCATATTTTTCATTGCACCGCCCAAACCACCGGGCATGGATGCTCCCTCGGCACTGGCACTGTCCATTGCCATGGCTGCTTGAGGTGCTCCCATTCCACCAGCGAATCCTCGAGCCTGACTTTTGTTTACATCGCGGCGAACACCTTTGGTGAAGTTTGGGGAGGACATATCGTCATCGGCTACAGTGGCTCCAAAGACTCCCAACGGATTCATGTAGTTCGCGTAAGGCATATAGCGTTCACGGGAATACTTTTGCAGGTTACTTTGGTGACTTGGGTTGTGCCGACGGCGCCATTTCCAGAAGAAATCACGGATGCCTGGAACGTTACTACCGCCGGAAATGTATTCTACGGACTTATCGTAAATGGAGACTACGGTTGTTCCAACGAACGGTTCTCCATTGTGGTCGGTCAACTGGACTTTAACGGTGGCATCTTCGCCCGGTTTGTAGGTTTCCGAGGAGGGCGTTACGGCGACGTTAATTACTCGTTTTTCAGGTGGAACTACAATTTCCTTTGTATCTTGAAACACTCGACCATTGGCAATTGTTACAGCTTCGACGAAGAAATTGGGCATATCCTTTTTGATGACGGTGATATCAACGACGGTACTCTTACCTTTAAGTCGAACTAACTTAGGTGGTAGATATACGCCATTGGTCGGTCGGACGAAAAGTAAAACAGTGCTGCCACGTAGTTCGGTATTGATTTGCAGTTTGACCGTATCGCCCGGCGCATATTCACGTTTATCGGGGACCAGTTCGATGTCACTGTATCTAAATTGTGACCCGTCGTAACCATCGCCAATAACGGTAAAGATATAGCCGCCTTCAATTTCGTGACCTTCACCATCGTCCACTGTGTAGGACAATCGGTATTGGCCTTTGTTTGCTGCCTTAAGCTGGAGTTTAGCGCGACCTTCATCATCGGTATTGAGTTTCCATTTTTGAACAACAGTCTCCACGGGTTCACCCTTGCGATCGTAAGTGAGTTTCAATAATTCGAGCTTGCCGGTTCCTTGGACGGCTCGTTTGTCGAGAGTTTGCGCGTGGAAGTTCGCAATGATTGAGTCGCCGGTGTGATAATAGCCGCGGTCTACCCACGTGAAGACTTTAAATGGCTTACGAGTAGCAAGTACCGACCCAGTGCCCACAATGGTCCTCCGCGATTGGTCGCGAACTTCGGCCACGATTTCGTAACGGTGGTCCATATCACCATGAACTTCTTTGGCTATTGCAGTGTCGATCTCCACATCGACGGTACCATCGGCATTGAGTTCTACTTCTCGCTGTAATACTAACTCGGGTGGAGTGTGGCGACTTCCGTACCACCAAGGCGCAGGACGCTGACAGCCGACCCAATTGTGCCAACCGGGATACCATGGATAGTCGTAACAGAACCACCAATAACCGGGACCAAAACACCAGTCCCAACGTGCGGTGGGATACCAGTTTTCAGTATGGGAATATCTACGAACGGTGAGTTTAACGGTGCCTTCGGTCACCGGAGATCCGAAATAGTATTTTGCTTGGATTTTCGCCGTGATCACTTCGCCCAGCGCTACAGGTTTTTCAGGCGCTTCAATGGATACTTCAAATTCGGGTTTCTTGTATTCTTCAATTTGGAAAGTGCTGCCACCGTTGATTTGATTATTGCTGAGTCCTCGTACTTGTAGTCGGTACGTACCGAGCATCGCATCCACCGGAGCCTTCCATTGGAATTCAAAGCCCCCAAATTCGTCTGCTTTGATACCTTTGCTGAGGACTTTTTCGCCACGGGGGTTATAAAGTTGAAGCGTTGCAGCCACACCAGCGAATTGCGAGACATCGGTCTTGTCAAATTGGGCTTTGCGAATCCACGCTTTGAGTTTTATTGTGTGGTCAGGGCGGTAAACTGGGCGATCAGTGATAAGAAACACTTTGATTTGGTTGTATATTTGGTCATGGATTTGTCCGAACCAGATGCCGTGGAAACCGAGGAAGGCAAAGCGTTTTCCTGGAGTTCGAGCGGAAGTTAACCATTGGTAGTTTTGCGGAGCGACCGTTTTGTCTATTTGGACAATTCCCTTGGCATCGGTTGTCTTGACGAATTGCTTGACGAAATACTGAAGCTTGCCTTCTTTTGTGCGAGTTTGGCGGAAACCAAAGAAGTCGACGATGCCGTTGGGAATCGG
>CAWVZW010000001.1:0-166526 GCA_963934735.1 uncultured Planctomycetaceae bacterium | reverse complement strand
GAGCCATTCAAGATGCTGATAACACGGACGTCACCGTCGGTGCACCAACTGCTGCCTTTACTGTGTTAGACAATGATACAGCATCGCTGTCCATCAACGACGTTACGATTGTCGAAGGTGATAGCGATCAAACACTTGTACAGATGACAGTTACGCTTAACAACGCGGTCAGTTCACCTGTTAACCTTAGTTATTCGACGTTAAATGGAACCGCGGTATCTGAGACAACAGTTAACTACGGCGACCAAGATTACGATGTTTCAACTGGCAATTTGAACTTTATTGGCTCCGCCGGTGAGCAACAAACCATTAATGTCTATGTTAACGGTGACAATGTTGTCGAGTTAGACGAACTCTTGACCGTGGAACTTAGTGGTCTTGTAGCAATCCCTAACGTCACCATTTTCGATGCTTCGGGAATCTTGAATATCATCAATGACGACTCAGCAACTATTTCCATTGAAGCTACGTCATCCGTGCTTGAAGGTGGAGTGGGCGATACTAACACTGGCGACTTGATCGTTACGCTTAGTAACCCGGTTGATGCAGCTGTTGGTTATGATTTTACTACAGTTGACGGAACCGCAATTGGTGCTGTTGTGCCAGTTGTTGGTGTAGATGATTATGAAGTGTCAGCCACTGCCGGCAACGTATTTACGGGTGCTAAGGCTGATTCATTGACTCAGACAGTTTCAGTGAATATCACTGGTGACGAGCTAGTTGAACTTGATGAAACCTATTCCGTTACTATCAGTAATTTCGATAACGCGGGTGCTCGTGCAGTCACACTGCCAGCAGCGACTGATACGGGCGTTGTGACGATTGTTAACGATGATGCCGCAGTGATTTCGATCACGGATATCACGGTAAACGAAGATGTTGGTACAGCGACGCTTACGATATCGCTATCCACCGCTGTTGATACTGGTGTCACTGTGGACATTGCAACGCAAGACGGTACAGCCACATCGTCTGCTCAGGGTGCACTAGCCTCTGACTATGTTGCAGCAGCAACGACTCCAGAAACGTTTTTAACGGGCGAAACTTCCAAGACATTCGATGTGACTATTAATGACGAAAACCTTGTTGAACTTGAAGAGTTCCTCAGCGTGATTGTTAGCAATCTTGCTGCTTCCGGTCGTGACGTAACGGTCGTTGATAATACCGGTATTATTACGATTGTTGACAACGACACTGCTGCACTTTCAATATCGTTAGTCACGAATCCCGGTACGCTTACCGAAGATTCGGGTACTGTAACGTTTGATATCGCCCTCAGCAATCCTGTCGCGGTTCCCGTGACGATCAACTACGGTGGCGTCAATCCACTAATGCCTTCGAGCTACGATGACTTCGAGGGCGGAGCGGGTAGTGTTACTTTTGACACCAACGAAAATGCGACTCAGCAGGTGACCTTGAATGTCTTTGACGACGCCATTGTTGAACTCGATGAGGATTTCAGCATTCAAATGTTTGGTCTAGACGCTGGAGCCATTCAAGATGCTGATAACACGGACGTCACCGTCGGTGCACCAACTGCTGCGTTCACAGTTATTGACAATGATTCGGCAATCTTCAGTATCAATGACGTTAGCGTCACCGAAGACGATCATGGTCATGACGTCGCCACGCTAACGGTGACGCTTGATACTGCCGTGGACGTACCAGTCGATGTTCAGTTTGATACGACCGATGGAACGGCTATCTCATTCGATAACGGATTTAATGGTCATAGTGACTTTGTGGCGGTTGCAGCTGGAAACTTGCGATTTGCTGGTACGGCGGGCGAAACACAAACCATTACGATTCGCTTTAATGGTGAAACTGTCGTCGAGCTTGACGAGAATTTTACCACGACGCTCTCAAATATTGCTGCTCAAGGCCGGGAAGCCGACATCACTATTCCTGATCCAACCGGGACAGTTACCATTGAAAACGACGATTCAGCTACGGTTGATATTCAGGAAGTCGTATCCGTCAACGAAGATGCTGGAACTGCGGACTTGCTTGTCACGCTAAGTGCACCTGTTGATGTTGACGTGGTTGTTGACGCTGACCACCAAGATGACACCGCGACAGAGACTGGTGCCACCGCAGCGGACGACGACTTTACTATTGTTGACGAGACCCTTACATACTCAAATATTAGCAGTTCCACTCAACAATTCACCGTAACCGTACCGATCGGCGCAGACAACATAGTTGAGCTTGATGAAGCGATGCAAGTTGTCTTATCAAACCTTACCGCAAGTGGACGTAGCGTTGCGATTGGTAACGGGTCAGGCAATGTTAACATTCTTAACGACGATTCAGCCGTTGTGCAAATCAATGACGTGGTAATCAATGAAGAAGCTGGAAGTGCAACGCTTACGTTGACGCTCAGTGCACCCGTGGACACGCAAACGGATGTAAACTGGCAAACGCTTGATGGCACGGCTACGGCAGCGTTTAACGATTATCTCGTTGATGGTGCCACGGTAAGCTGGACAGCTCTCGACACAACGGACAAGACGGTTACCGTTACCGTCAGCGATGACGACATCGTTGAGCTTACCGAAACAATGCATGTTGGCTTAGAAGAAGCTCGGGCTTCTGGGCGTGCAGTTACCGTCAGTGATGAGATCACAGAAACTAACAACGATACGGATATTGTCGGTAGTGGTCAGGTGACGATTGTTAATACGGATTCTTCAGAGATCGAAATCAATGCAACATCGGCCGTCTTCACCGAAGGTGATGATGGAATTACAAGCGTGACCTTTGATGTGACGTTCAGCGAACCGATTGATATTCCTGTGTTGATTAATCACGCATCACGTAATGGTGATTACAACTCAAACACCAACGCTGCTTTGGCGAACACGGACGTGATTGCCACAGGTGCTGAATATGCAGGAGTCAATAGTACAGCCGACGATGCGGATCCATCGAACCCGGTGGGTGAGTACGATTTCGTCAATGCGGCTCGTGCCGATGACCATGACTATGACCAAACGGAAGGTGCACTGAACTTCGAGGCAATCAATGATGGTTTGCAACACGCATCGACCGACGCTCGTTTGACTCAAACTATCACCGTACCCGTTTATGGCGACAATACTGTTGAATTAGATGAATGGTTCGTGCAGTTCATTGAGTCTTCCGATGACTTTGGGCGTAGCTTCAGTGTTACCAAGGCAGAAGATTACGGTTGGATCAATAACGATGACGAAGCACACGTCGAAATTGGTGACGTGAGTCTAACCGAAGGCACAAGCGGAGCAAAGTTCTTTAGTTTCGCGGTCACACTTGATAACGACGTTGACGTGCCCGTCGAAGTGACATTTGCCACAGCCGACGTGACTGCCACTGACCAAGAAACCGGTGACAACGGTGATGCTGACTATACGGCAACTGCCGGATCGCTAATCTTCACCGGCGACCGGGGTATTGAAGCGTTTGAGACGTTGTTTGTGAATGTACCCGTGATTAGCGATAACGTCGTTGAACTTGACGAAATATTCAATGCGGTGCTGACATCGATTACTGCAGATCATCGCGACGTCACTATCACCAAGTCAATCGGCATCGGTGAAATTCTGAATGACGACACTGCAACTATCTACATCAACGACACAGTGGTCGAAGAAGGCGACACGGGCATAACGACGGCTACTTTAATCGTTAGCCTCAGTAACCCCGTAGACGCTGAAGTCAACGTGCCGTACTTTACCAACGGTGGCGATGCCACCCCAGGTGTTGACTATATTGCTTTAAACGACCAGTTGACATTCGGAACGCTCGAGTCCAGTACGCGCGTGCTCACGATCGATGTGTCCATTATTGGCGACACTGATTTCGAACGTCACGAAAACCTATACGTGGAACTTGGTATTCTCTCAACCACACCACCGGGCCGAGATGTTAGTTATAGTGACGATGATGATCGGCCGGCTGCTGAAGGCCGTATCGATATCATTAACGATGATCGTAACCAAGGGAATTTCATTGGCGACTGTAACATGCAAGCAGAGCCTGGTGACGTTAACCTGAACGGTACCGCTCGAATTGCTCAATGGAACTTTACTTTGTCAGATTTAGATGGCCCAATTGATCTTGTCTTTGACGCGGCAGCAGCAACGGGCGAAACCGTTGAAATCGGCGTGCCTCAGGTTGTTGATAGTCGTGGGCGAGTCGTCGCACCTCTTAAAATCGGGCATGTTGACGAGTCGTCAACTCCTGATCCGCAAAAGTCGTTCGGTATTTTCCGTCTTGGTGACGGCGATTACACAGTTGTTATACCGTCGTCGAATGATACGGATGGTTTGATTGAGCTAGCTTCTAGTATGCCTGGCATACTGTCATCCACAGAACGAACTGTTACCACGGCGGCACTGCAACAAACTGCGGGCGGTGTACTTCAGACCCAACTCGGTATTCGTGGCGTCATGCCGGAAGTATTCAATGACCGTATGGGTATTGATCTTGGTATCGATCAATACGACGCATGTTTGGATAGTGACCACAACGGTTTCTTGACCGCATTCGATCTCATGACGATTGATACTAATGTCGGTGTTGATGAACCTGGCGTCTATTTCCTAGAAGACCGCTTCACTCCAGCTAATTTGCTTGAAGTAAATCCGCTTGGGCAAGATGAATTGAGTATTGCTGAATTGTTCGGCTTCTCGTTGTATCAGAACCCAGCTCAACCCTTGGACGTCAACGCCGACGGTAATGTCAGCCCAATTGATGCCCTGACCGTAATTAACTCACTGAACTCTGAAGGAAGTCGCTCAGTACTCGTCCTGGGAGACTCCAGCGGAGACATGGGAGAATACCTCAACTCGCATCAATATCTATATGACACTAATGGTGACTTCGCCATTACACCAATTGATGTTCTTAGTGTTATCAATCACCTCAACGGCAGTGCTGAAGGTGAAGGTGAAGCAGCCAGCGTTGCTGCAGATGACTTCTTCCTCGGTTACGGGCAGGCTGAGCTAGCAACAGCCGCAGTCGACGCCCCGGTCGTAGCGGCTATCACCTCAACTGGTGTAGACGTTGAAAATACCTATGCTCAAGAGCATTATACGACTCCGCTACAAGTGAATGATGCTTGGTCAGAATCAGTTGATCGTGTCCTGATTGACATGACAGACGGCAGTGATGCTGACGACACCGTTGAATCGTTATTGGACTAAGTCTCAACGGTTAATCCCAGACGCATAAACCTTCAAATTCACGCATGACCGCGGGATTTGAAGGTTTTTTTATATTACGTCACTCAAAGGCACGAATTCCGCTGCGAACCATTCTAAACGTAATATTAGCCCTGTTTAGACGACTGAATTGAGTTTATTAGCGTGAAAAAATCCAGCTGACGATATTCTCGATTTCAACGATTATTCCAAAAATAATGATTTTTCGGGGACTGCTATACCGATAAATAAAAGGTGTGAAGCATCTATAATTTCGACCATTCTTACAAGTTGTCACGGGACGACGCCAAAAATCGCAGAATCTAGTTTGTTTGTGAAATAGGAAAACAACGCATGTTTTATAAATGGAAATCGACACAGGGTATCCTAATTGTCTTAATGATGTTTTGCACCTCTGCAATTACAGCTCAACAAGTGCCCGCGCCTATAATTAGTGAATTTGTACAGCCGGACTTTGATAGCATATCGTTCAACAACCGCGATGTTGCTCGTAAAGCCACTAAGGAAAGAGCTGGCACATGGTTGCGTTTCTCTGGTTGGATTGATCAAGGTTATGCATGGAGTTCGCTGAGACCGACCTCAGGGAAAAATACTCCTGTTGGACTCAACGATCAACACGAACAATATCAATTGAATCAACTGTATATGGTCATCCAAACCAAAGACATCGAAGATGACAATGAATCTTGGAGCCTCGTGGGACGCGCTGACCTGTTGTATGGTACCGACCATGGTTACGTAACCTCGCGTGGCCTCGAAGACAATGCTGATGGCACATTGCATCTTAACAGCGCGCCTGGACCCGGAGACGATTTTCGTGGTTCACCAGCATTGGCTCGACCGTATTATGGTCTCGCCATTCCTCAAGCATACTTTGATTTGCGAACACCGATTCTTAATGGAATGAACATCCGAATGGGACACTTCTATTCGAATCTCGGTAGTGAATCGATCATGGCTACCGAAAACTTCTTCTACACATTATCGATGTCCAAAATTTATGGACGCCCTCAAACTCACACGGGAATCGTGGCGACAACTTCGATATTGGATGACGCAATTGGATTCACCGCCGGTGTAACTCGCGGTTGGGACAATTGGGAAGATGATGTGGAAAACGAACTGTCAGTCATGGCTGGATTATCATTCGATTTTGAGGATACCAGCATTGCACTTAACGTGCACACCGGTCCAGATCATTTGGGAATAGACAACCTCGGTAATCCAACGGTTAACGAGGTTACCATAGTCACGATGTCGCTCGCTCGTCAATTGACAGAAAAAACTCGTTGGATATTGGACGTTGACTTAGGTCACGGTGACGCGATGACTGCTAGTTCAGTGACTGGAGGCCTTTCAGGTGCCCGTTGGTATGGACTTACGAATTTTTTCATTCACGATTTTGGTCCAAAGCTATCGATGGGTATGCGGGTTGAATGGTTTAGAGACCAAGACAATTCTCGGATTCTGCCTGGTGCTTTTTCAAGTCAAGTAAGTGGCGGAAACTATGTTAACGTGACGCTGGGTGCGAACTATCGACACACGGATCGCTGGACCTTCCGTCCCGAAGTCCGTTGGGATTGGTCCGACACGAAGAGCAATGACTTAAGTGTGCCAGGCGCTTTCGGTGATTTTTCCGAGAATGACCAATTCACACTATCACTCGATGCGATCTTTACCTTTTAAGATGGATTGAGGATAAGAAAAATACTTCAACCGTCCGTGTTTCTGAGAAATGCGGACGGTTTTTAATTGGTGATACTGCACTACGAGCTGTAAATGTGGGTAACCAATAGCGAAATGCCCCGATATACTGACAACCATGACATTTGAAGAACTAGGATTATCAGACCCGTTGTTGAAGGCCGTGAAGGTTGCGGGATACGATACGCCTACGGAAATTCAGATCGAGGCGATCCCACGAATTCTGGATGGTAAAGATATTTTGGGTTGTGCGCAGACTGGCACGGGTAAAACAGCTGCGTTTGCTATGCCGACTATCCAGAGGCTCCTAAAGACGTCTCTGAGACCGCCTCGCGGTGGAAAGAACAAGTCTCGACGCGGCATAGTGCACGAATTGCGATGCCTTGTCCTAGCACCGACACGGGAGTTAGCTGGGCAGATCTCTGAGAACTTTCGAGAATATTCTCATTTTACCCGCTTGCGTCAGACGGTAATATTCGGCGGAGTTGGTCCCAAGCCTCAGATTCAACGATTGCAACGAGGAGTTGATATCCTAGTAGCCACACCTGGACGCCTACTAGACTTACATGGTAAAGGGCATTTGGAGTTAGACCAAGTGCAGACTCTGATTATCGACGAAGCGGACATGCTGTTCGATATGGGATTTATTAAAGACTTGGAGCGAATTGTTAACCTGACCCCACCTAAGCGTCAAACGCTGTTATTTTCCGCAACAATTCCAGAGGAAGTACAGCAGCAAGCGGCTCAATGGTTACGTAATCCGTATTCAATTGAAATCACACCGGAAGCGATTCCGATAGAGCTGATTAATCAGAAAATCTATTTCATCGAACGTGATGTAAAGGATCAGATGCTGATTCAATATCTGTGCAGCACTCCCCGCGGGCGAACGATGGTGTTCGTGCGAACTCGACTAGATGCGGATCGCGTCGGGCGAAACCTTAACAAGGTTGGACTTACAGCGGTTTCTATACACGGCGAAAAAGCTCAGGCGAAACGGAAACGTGCGATTACAGATTTTAAATCTGACGAGCCACCGATTCTAGTTGCCACTGATGTAGCCGCTAGAGGGTTAGATATCTCGAAGGTGTCACACGTTATTAATTACGCAGTGCCCGAGTTTCCGGAGATATACATTCATCGCGTTGGTCGTACTGGCCGAGCAGGTGCAAAAGGTGAGGCGATCACTTTGTGTAGTTCCGATGAGCGATACCATTTAGGCCGCATCGAAGAGTTGGTGGATATGAAACTACCAACGTCACAATGGCCATTCGAGGATTTCCCAGACTTACCGCATTTGGAAAAAGCCTATCACCGCAAGAAGACGGGACATGATCCGCGGCGGAAACAGCGATGGGAAAAACGGTCTACCGGTAAACACGGGGGAAACTCCGAAAGTAAAGGGCGGAAGCCAAAGAAGAAACGCAAATCGAGAGGTAAAGCGATTACGCAGAAGGATATTCAGGCCAACAAACGAGGTTAAGGCTACTCCAACGAGTTTAAATTGAACCACCCACTGGTTCCGATGCTGATGACACCTTCGCATTTCATTCCTGGTGGTGCATTGATTTTGAGGTACAGCACTCCGTCCTTTTCAGGAGTTAATAGTTTGCCTCCGCCGACAAGAAACGCTTGGCTAGGTTTTTTGTCTCGAAAGTAGACGCCGATCAATGCTCCGAGCGGCATTTCATCGTCCATACCGTCTTTTTTGACATCGCCCTTGGATATACCCTTGGCCGAGAATTCGACGGACGGTGCCATTGTGAACGTTCCAGCGGTAATAATCCTAAAACTGCGGTCGGCGTAAACGTTTCCGATCGGTGTCCAACCGATCGCAGTGTTCAGTTTGTGAACAACTTGGTTTTTATCGAGTAGCGAATTTTCTAGAAACTTGATTTTAGCGGGTAGTTGTTGCTGCCGTTTGTCGAGCCGAAAAATTTGCTGGTACATCAGGCGCGCTTTTTCGACATCTCCATTGTTCTCGTATTCAATGGCTAACTCCAGTGCTTCGACTACGAACGCTTGGATAGCTTTGTTGGAGCGGACGTCAATGGCACGTGATGCGGAGGCGTCTTGCGCTTGGGTAATGCAGGCAAATGAAGCGAACATGATTACACTGGTTACAGCGACAAATTTACTAGTAAACGTCATGGGTAAACCTTTAGAAATGAGTGGGAGCGTCCTTTGCATTATACGCAATAAGCCGCAACTTCTATTAGGAATATTACGATTGGACGCGCTGTTTGAGGAAATGACGGATCAGCAGAGGTGTGATGGCTAGTAGTGAGAATGCTAAGGCCAGTTCCCAAGTGATAAGGGCTGGCAGTTCTGTTTTTATTAATTTATTGAGCGGCGGTAAACTACTACCGAGGTAAAGGTTCACGATTGTGCCAGGCAACATCGCAATTTGGCTAACAATAAAGAAGGTGCGGGCTTTAATCGGGGTCAATCCCATAAGAAGATTGATGGAAAAGAAGGGTACGTAGGGCGCCATTCGCATACTTGCGAGATACCATAAACCGTCACGCTGCCAAGCTTTTTCAAACCGTTGAAATCGGTCACCAAACCAACTGTGGACCATATCCCGAAAAAGATAGCGGCTCATTAACATGCAGATCGTTGCACCGACGGTGGAGGCGATACTTACTGCGAAGATGGAGACCCACAGTGGTAAAATGGTCGCGGACACGATCGAGAGTGCGGTGGAGCCTGGGAATCCAGATGCGGTTACGATAACGTAAATCACCATCGCTATTAGTGTGGCCGATAGGAGGTTTGTTTCAGCGTATGACTTAGCAGAAGATTGCTGGTCGGCGAGCCACTGTAGAAATTGCTCCCGATCTACCCACGGGGAGAACCACGCGACGGCGATTATGGCGGCGACAGCAAGTAGGGTGACATAGCCTCGGCGAGCGCGCAAGCGAGGTTTGGTGTTATCCATTAACTGGCATCCTGCAGTTTTCCGGCAGGCGTTTCCGCAGCAAGCCCTGCGATCATTTCTAGCGTAGCGGCTTCAACTGCACGTTGCCAATCCTGAGGTGAAAATTTATCACGAAATTCTTCTCGTTCGTGTGCAAAGATGATTCCTCGCGAGCTGTTGATAATCGCGCCCAGTCCCTGTTCATCAAACCCGCCGGCAACATCACTAGCGCCGCCACCTTGTGCGCCATAGCCGGGCACGAGTAGCCATGTGTTGGGCATAGATTGTCTCAGTGCGTCAAGTTGCTCTGGATACGTGGCACCGACGACGGCGCCGACGCATCCATACGAGTGACTGGCGTCCTGTCCCGGCGTGTTGAGTGCGAGTTGATTCACGAGTTGGGCAACATGTTGGTAGACCGGTTGTCCGTCCGCGACGAGATCTTGGAATCTTCCGCCACCGGGGTTCGAGGTTTTGACTAGAACGAATATACCATTACCGTTTTGTTGGGCGACCTCGACGAACGGCTCAAGGCTATCCTCGCCAAGGTAGGGACTAACTGTCAGGCAGTCCGACGCGAACGGAGTGGAGTCTGGCGGGCCGAGGTACGCCTGAGCGTAGGCGGTGGCGGTGCTTCCGATGTCATTGCGTTTAGCGTCCGTAATAACGACTAGACCTTTACTGCGGGCGTATTGAATGACTGTGCCGAGGGCTACTGTGCCGGCGGGACCGATTTGCTCGAAGAAGGCGGATTGTGGTTTGACGGCGGGAACGAGTGGCGCTACAACATCGATGATACCTTTACTGAATTGAACAAAGGCGGTTGCGATTTGCTCGGGCGAGGGCGATTCGGCGGTTGGTCGCAGCGGTGCAGGGAGGTTATCTAGCCGCGGGTCGATACCTACCAGTGCGGGGGTTTTCGTGCGGCGGACGGCTGCGGTAAGACGATCAGCAAAATGGTGCACAATAGCATCTCCAAGCGTTTGGTTTCAATTCATCTAAGATAATACCGTCTAGGAAAAATAGTTTCTAGTATGGGATACTCCAACGTCGTTAACTGAATTAGAATACACCGCATCAGCGGGATGTAGCGCAGCCTGGTTAGCGCGTTTGACTGGGGGTCAAAAGGTCGGAGGTTCAAATCCTCTCATCCCGACTCTAGGCTTGGGTCAATCCGCCTGCGGTCCGCCTGCGGCGGACAATGTGCGGTTAGCCTAACACATCAGCAAATATATTACGCGTGCGGCGCCACATTTCATCGCTGAGAACATGCCCCGTGCCCGGTTCAATGTAGTAGCTGAATTGGTCCTCAGCGTTGCCTTTGTTATAGATTTCGGCAATCTGCTTTACTCCTAGTCGAACTTCTTTGATTGGTGAGCCCCCATCCGTTTCGCCAAAATTGAGGTGTAGTCGCCGCGGAGCGATCAGTCCGGCAATATCAGGGGTGTCACCAAATTGTTCCCAACCAGGGACAAAGTTGGGGAAGCAATGTAAAAGCTTGGTGCGGTGGATCGCTGCGTAGGTGGGCAGACAACAATTTCCAACGAGGCATTTCAAACGTGGTTCCCACGGCCCTACCATCCACGTATGCGTTGAACCCATCGAATGCCCGTAGCAACCAATGCGTTGGGCATCGACTTCAGGCCGAGTTACTAAATAGTCCACCGCCCGCCGCATGTCCAATATGTTCTTCCAAGCCATGCTTTTACCAGCTACGACATAACGCAGGAATTCAAAACGCTCAAAGGCGCCGCCCTTGAGTTTTTGTTGTGAATCTTGACGTTCTTCAAAGCAGAGTGCATCGGGGCATAAAACGACGTAGCCCAGTTTTGCGAGTGCGACACCAGTGTGGTGCATCGCGTTACCTGCTAGTCCCGCAGGCTCGCTTTTACCAAGATCCCATTGACCGTTGTGCTGATGCCAAATAACGATCGCAGGCGCCGCGGAACTTTTCACCGCGTCGGGGATCAACGTAATTGCTGGCACTCGGTCGCCATCTTCTACTTCGTAACTTAGCCATTCCAAACGATAGCCATCCATCTGCTGTGTTTTAGTAACCGTCGGTTTGAGATCACAGGGATCAGGCCAATCGCCACCAAGGCATTGCATTAGATTTTGTTTCATGTCTTGTGGTGGGTCGGCGTTTTTCGGACTCACGGTTGATTCACTTTCAGCGGCTCTGGTTGAACTTGAAATTCCGAGCCCGGTAGCTCCGAGCCCAATGGTGGTGGAATTTCGTAGAAATTGACGACGGTTGCTCTTGGGTAACGACATAGAGATGTTGCTCGAATAAAGGTTGAGATGTAGCGGACTACACACGCGAATCGATGAAGATCTAACCCTCTTAAAACTTGGCGATCACATGTGTTTTTTCCAAAGGTTGGTTATTTGTTGTTCGAAATAAGAATGGTTTTGGATGGAAATGACGGCGAATGGATCTCATGAACCGAACCATCGCGACTTTCAACGACATAGACTCCACCAATACGTGCTGCAAGTGTTAGCGTTTCCTTGGGCGCGACCAATTGCCGTCTACCTCGTCGTCCGAGGGGTGAAATTGGATAGACATAAAGGTCTGTTGTTGTAGTGTTATTGATTTTTAACTGACTAGGGAGTCGTCCGGAGTTTGGATTGGAATGAACAGCGGGTAGCAACGAGAGCTTCCTAGGTGGGTGCGACATGAGCAACGTTTCTGATAGTTCGTTGATTAATTCTGGCGCCGCTTTGTCAAAAATATTTTCTGTTTCACCGTGATTAGTGCGGTGGTCATAAAGCTCATGTGCGGTAATCTCGCCGGTTTCGAAGTCTCGCCACTGTACGTAGCGGTAGGTCGCGGTTCGCATTGCGTATCCCATGTATTGCTTGTATTGCTTGTACTGTGGGACTGCAGCGTGGTCATGCCGGCGATAATATTGGCTATATGCGACAGATTGATGTTTCCCGTTGGGATTGTTAAGCATAGCAACACGACTTTTCCCGTCGATAAACGTAGGCATCTCAATTTCAGCTAAATCACACAATGTCGGAAACAGATCTAGTAGTTCTACTGGGCTAGAAACGCGCTGTCCGGCGGATTGTGAGTCTGGAGTGGAAATTAATAAGGGCACGCGAGTGTCAATTTCGTAATTGCTCATTTTTCCCCAACCGTTGTGTTCGCCTAATTTCCAGCCATGATCGCTCCACAAGATCACGATCGTGTTGTCTGCGTGACCATGTTCTTTTAACGCTGAAAGAAGACGACCAATTTGTGCGTCGACATAGCTAACACAGGCATAGTAACCATGCATTAGATGTTGAGCGTTTTCATGGGTTAGCCGTTGCGTGTCTGTCGGTTTTGGGAAATCGATTTGGTCAACATAGTGTGTAAGTTCATAGCTGGTGGAAATTGAATAGGGTGGAGTGTTCGGTGTAACTTGTTCGTTGATAAGAACGGGGAGTGTGTCGGGGTCGTACATGTCCCAGTATTTTTTAGGAGCAATCCATGCAAGATGCGGACGGATGTATCCCATCGCCAAGAAAAATGGTTGATCGGACTCGGCTAATCTCTCTAAATCTTCAATGACAAGATCAGTACGGGCACCGTCGACAAGTAGGTGATCGTCAATTACCGGGGCAGCGGTGGCCGGACCGCGGAGATTGTTTTTTCGCCAATCCGCCGCTGGGAGTTTTGCTTGAGCGGAACGTATGACGTCTCGTACGTCGTCGGGATACCCTTGATGGACTCCGGCAAGTTGTCGTATTGGTTGGGACCATGATTGTGGATCTGGCGTCGGGTTGTGAAATATTTTACCGTGGCTGATCGCCGTATACCCATGACGCCGAAACCACTGAGGCATAGTGACCGCGTTTGGTCTGGCCTCGCGGAAGTGAATAGGGAGCGTCCAGACCCCAAGTTTGTCTGGCCTGAGCCCCGTCATTAAACTAGCACGTGAAGGATTGCAAACGGCCACCTGGCAATGCGCTTGATCAAATAATACACTGCGTTTCGCTAAGGCGTCGATATTTGGTGAGATTGCGTGTGTGTCGCCGTAACAACCTAGCGACGGACGAAGATCATCCACTGCAATAAACAGGATATTAGGATTACGAGCACTTTTTAGCTCGTCCGCCGAGATGGAAAAACAACACAAAGTGAATGCCAAGCCTAATAACGAATTGGCGATGCGGTGATTTTTCATTCGCGATGTCCTGCCTGAAGTGAACGGAAGGCGAACTAACCGCTGTGAGCAGTGAGCTTTATTCGTCGCCTGCTTTTAGCCACGGTGTTAGTGTAGGTTCGTATGGGCAGATTTCTGCTGGGTCGAAATAGAGTTGCATTTCACGTTCGGCTGCTTCTGGGCCATCCGATGCGTGTACTAGGTTCATTTGTCGACTACTACTATAGTCGCCGCGGATTGTTCCAGCAGCGGCGTTGAGGCCGTTTGTTGTTCCCAGCATGTCACGGACGACACGGATAACGTCCAGACCTTCAATGCACATTGCGACAACTGGTGCGCCGGTGATGAATTCTTCCAAGCCGGGATAAAATGGTTTTTCAACATGTTCAGCGTAATGTTGTTTGGCCAATTCCGGAGTGACCTGTAACATCTTCATCGCAATGACGTTGAAGCCCTTAGTTTCGAAGCGGGAAATGATCTCGCCCATCAGTCGTCGTTGTACACAGTCAGGTTTGAGCAATACTAAAGTGCGGTCCATGTTTGAATCTCTCGGCCTTTAATTCAGTTGACAGATATAGGAAAAGTAATTTTGGTCACGCGGTAGATTAATGTTGTTCTGTTTCAGGTCCAGTGGCAACCGTGGTTGCCGGAGAAAGCGGATATTTATCAAGTACTTTTTGAATGTCGCGCAAAGTGACCGCTTCAATTCGCTCAATCGATTCGCGAGTCGTTTCGTAGAGTCCCCTTTGAATCCAATTACTGCCTACATTAAACATACGGTTTGCTGGTCTTTCACCACGCAGGACAATGTGTGAACAAACTTTCGCTTGTGCAGTGTCAAGTTCTTGTTGTGTTACGCCGGTCTCGTGGAGTTCCGCTGTAAGTTGGCAATAACGATCCAATAACGTCTGTTGGTTTTCCGGCGGGCAACAAAGATATCCTAAGAAAATACCGGATCCTTGGTATTCTTGGGATTCGAGCACAGCGTACTCCGCCTTACCCGTGTCAATTAAATCCCAGAACAGACGACTGTTGTTATCGTCTCCAAAAATTGTGGACATCAGTTGACCCGCTGAACGGTCCGTGTCTGTGGCAGATGGTCCGTCGACAATCTGAATGATGTATTGTTGATGAGCACCGTCTTTTTGGATATTAGTGATTTCGTCTGTGTCGGGGTTGGTTGAATATCGATCGATATCACGACCGACATCGTGATGGGTCCAATCACTGCAGTCCGCTTCAAGTTGCTCAATGATCCTATCAAAATCGATATTTCCGGCCATCGCCAAAGTTAGGTTGTTAGCGCTATATTGACGGTGGAAATATTCGAGCATTTGGGGCTGAGTGAGCGCCGATACGGATTGGGTTGTTCCCAAAACTGAATTTCCGAGCGGGTGCGATTTGAAGTGCTTGACCAACGCGGCATCGTGCCCGCCATAGGGCGGTTGGTCGTCGTACTTCGCGATTTCTTCGAGGATGACTTGCTTTTCAGTGTCGAAATCACTCTGCCGTAACGTGGGTCGCATGATGTCACTGAGTAGGTTGAGTGCCGACAATTGGTGCTCTGGCAACACACTGCAAAAATAAACGGTTTGTTCTTGAGAGGTGAAAGCATTGCTTTGCGATCCCATTTCGTCGAGCTCGCGATTGACGTCCTCGGCTGAACGAGTCGGCGTTCCTTTAAAGCACATGTGCTCAAGGAAGTGGCTGACTCCGGATAGTTCGGCGGATTCGTCGCGAGCGCCTGTGCGGACGAAAAACGCGAGGCCGGTGGATAGGGCATCCGGATTGCACTCGGCAACGAACTCTAAACCATTAGAAAGCGTGTGCCGTTTGAATTCGATGTTGGATTGGACGCCGGATTGATCGTTCATGGCGGTTACAATGCCCCGCTGTTCGTTGAGGTCGCGTCTGGGGTCGTAGCCGCGGATGTGTCGAGTGCGTCTTGTCCAAGTGTGACGACGCGGAAATTGTTTGGACGGTTGTTAGCTAGGTAATGATTAATCGAATCGCAGGATAGGTCGTCAAGTATCAGTGATAATTCACTAGTCGTTCTGACTTTACCGAGCAGATGCCAGTCCGCTGCGATTGAAGACGCACGCGAGTTGCTACTTTCTTGTTGCATGATCAAACCACTTTTAATTTTTGTTTTGAGACGATCTAGTTCTGCCGGAAGAATGCCGTCGCCGAGACGCACCAGTTCCGTTAACAATACATCAAGTGTTTCTTGGGCGCGTTCCGTTGTGGTGCCAGCGTATGTTAAGACGCAACCCTGTTCGCGTATCGTGTGACACATGGCGAATACGGTGTAGCAAAGCCCGCGTTTTTCACGGACTTCGCTGAATAATCGTGAACTCATGCCGTCGCTGAGCACGCCGACGGCTCCCCGAGATTGAAAATAGTCCGGATGCGAATAGGGAACGCTGGGGAACACGATACCAATCTGAGTTTGATTGGATTCTTGTTCGATGTGATGGTGTCCGTCGGGCGGCGGCGTCGTTTGGATTTGGGTTGTTTCGTGGCCCGACCAGTGTCCGAACAACTGCTCGACACTTTGGGATGCTTGCTGCGAGTCGACGTTGCCGGCTATGCTGATGATGGTTTGCTGAGGCGTGAAGTTTTCGGTGTAAAACTCTTGTACATCATTAATGGAAATCTCTTGAAGTGTTTCCAGAGTGCCGTGAGCCGAACGGCTGTAGGGGTCCGGGTACTGGCGAATCCGGAGCTGCTCCATTAGTTTTTGGCTGAGGTCGTCTTGCATGGCTAAGAGCTCTTGAATGCAGACCATCCGCCCGTCCTCAAGTTGTGTGGCCGGCAAGAGCGGTCGTTGTAGGAGGTCGGCGTAGATCGATAGTGCTGCGGGGAGGCGAGTTGCGGGCATTGCCGCACTGAGTCGAGTGTGATAGTTGGTGACGGCCGTGCTGCGGGCGAGCCCCAGTTGATCCATAGCTTGTTCGAGTTGGCGGCTTTGCAGGTCGCCGCAACCACGCTGTAACATCTCAGCAGTTAATTTTGCCAGACCAGGCTGGGTGGCTGGATCGCGTTGACAGCCCGCGGGTACCAGAAATGTAACTGCAGCAGATTCTAGCCATGGCATCTGTTCTACGAGCAGTGTCAGACCATTGTCGAATTGGTAGGTGTCGATTGAGGATGTGGGCACTAGGTGTGGATACCTTGGTTTGTGGTGGCGTATTTCAGGTGTTAAGACGTTATAACAGTGGATGGTTTGTAAACCGTCTTGATGATTTCAAATCCAAGGCGTTTATATAACCGCAGAGCACCGTTGTTCTGTGCAGTGACCTCCAGCATCGCCCGTGGGATATCAAGTGATTTTAGATTGGATAATGCACGGTTGACAAGTGCAGTGCCAATTCCTTGGTGTCGGTGGTCCGGTGTAATTGCAATGTTCTGAATCGCTCCGCGGTTTTCCAGATCATGGAGTACTTGGATTGTGCCAACGGCGATCGGACTTGAAGCTTCATCGGGTTGAAATTCAACTAACCAGGTCGCTTCGGGGATAAAGTTGTCGCGATTGGTGATTTGAGTCATCAGCCGATGACACCCCTCGTATTCGCTGAGGCTGGGAAACACGTGGGCGTCAATTTCAAGTTCAAAGGTCTGAAATTTTACCTTCGCGTGCCGCGCGAGGTCTTGCTCATCCCATGCAAGAAAGCGGTATTGCGGTGCTAGAGGCCCCGCGACTGCATCTTCACCAGAGGACCAGGTGGTGAGGTCGAGCTCCATTTGAAATCGCTTGAAGTAGGTGAGGGTCATGTTCTTTAGCTTTAGGTAGCATGCCGACGGGAAAGCGATAAGATCGATGCATTTTGCGTCCCTCTAAGTAGTTATCCTATGTTTGACCCTGTTTGTCGTCAATGTCGTCGAGTTGTGTGGCGGGTGTTGGAACACAGTTTTTGTTGGATCGGCAACGGGCAAATGGCTTTCTAGCTTACGCGACTATATATTTTGTTTTTGACTCATCAAAAAGTGTGGTCGAAAGCTGTGCTTTACCGATAAATGAAAGGGTACATGTAAGGGAATACTTGCTTGCGCCACGTATGAAGATAAATATTATAAATCGTCGATAGGATTCGATATTATGTTGTCGTTACAAATGAAACGTTCGGCTTGTTTAGTTTGCTGCCTTTTCGTAGTAGCACCGTTGTCTGCTCAAGACATTACGAAACAAGGGACATTATTCAATTGGGCGGGTAGCGACGCAGTAGGCGGACCGGCGTCGATGAGTGAAGGCCTCATTGGTGATCGTCCGGATTTCATCGAAGCCAGTACAACCGTTGGTCTTGGCGTAAAGCAAGTCGAAATGGGGTATACCTATTCCTTTGACAATGACGGTACGACTCAGGCGCGCGGGCATTCCAACCCAGAGATGCTCTGGCGTTTAGGATTCTATGCCGATTGGTTAGAAATGCGAATTGGTTATAACTTCAGCGAATCAAGAGACCGCACCGGCGGTGTTGATACAACCACTCGTGGGGGTGAAGATCTCTATCTTGGTTTTAAAATCGCTTTGACGCCGCAAGATGGTGCGTTGCCGGAAACCGCGATGATGTTACAAGCGACTGTTCCTACCGGTGATGACTCGGTTACTGCGGGCGAAACTCTGCCTGCGATCACTTACATGTATTCATGGGTACTCAACGAAACATGGTCGCTCGCCGGGCAGACTCAGGTTGGCCGCGCTATTGATGGCACAACCAACCGCCCCTATGCCGAATTCTCGCAAGCCGTTGGCCTTGTTCGTACTTTTGACGACCAACTTGGAGGCTATTTTGAATGGTTCTGTATGATTCCAGATGGAGCCGACGACGCTCCGCGGGAACATTACATGGATGGAGGATTTGCTTATCAAGTAAACAATAACCTACAGTTCGACGTGCGAGTGGGATTCGGAGTGAGCGATTCTGCTGACGATTACTTCGCAGGTATTGGGCTTATCTATCGCTATTAATAGATAAACAACGTACGCCTGCCGCGGGTTGACACTTCTAAGGACAACGAACTATATTAAGTAGAAGACATATTTTTTGATTAATCAAAAAAATGACTTTCGCGTTTTCTGTTCTCTAAATCGAAGGTGTTTTTACGATGTTCAGACGAGATTTATTCGTTGTGCTGTTGCTGCTAATGACAGCTAATGTTGCCCTCTCTCAAGAGAGCGAATCCAAGAAATTTATTGCAACCTGCAGTACAACGCAAGTTGCTGACTTTACCCGTCAGATTGTGGGGGATCGTTGGAAAGTTCGCTGTGTTCTGACTCCCGGCCAAGACCCGCATACTTACGAAACCAAGCCTGGTGATACAAAGATGGTCGCCGAGGCGGATCTCGTAATACGCAACGGTTGGCATTTAGAGGGTCATGAGTGGATGATGAATTTGGCCAAAGATGCTAATAAGCCCGTGGTTACCTGTGTTGACGGCGTGAAATCGTTGATATTGGAAGAAGGGGGCGTTGAAGTGAAAGATCCCCATGCGTGGTTATCACCTATTAACGCTGCGATTTATGTCCGTAATATTGTCAAAGGTGTTTCACAAATCGATGCTGAACATCGCGTAGAGTATGAAGCCCGCGGCGAGCTTTATGTTGCTCAACTACGTACGCTTCATCTGTGGACGCAACGAGAACTGAATCAGATCCCACGCTCACAGAGGGTCTTAATCAGCCATCACGACGCGTTCAACTACTTTTGTACGCTCTATGGATTTATTGGTGCATCGCCAGGGGGTTGGAGTACGGGCGATGAAATTGGAGCAGGTATTACCGCCGAGCGACGACAAAAGGTAGTCGATTCCATTCGTTCCTACAACGTCAAGGCGATCTTTGTGGAAACCACAATAAACCCCAACTTAGTACGACAAATAGCGGCGGATGCTGGTGTAACGGTTGCTGGTTCGTTGTATGCGGATTCCATGGGCGGACCCGGTTCCGCTGGGGAAACTTACCTTGGAATGATGCGAGAAAACGTTATCCTGATTGTAAATGGTCTAAAATAATCGCATGATTGCCACGTTCCCCAGACGTCCTCTTTTAGTGCTGGTCATGGCGGCCGCAATTTGGGGAAGTTTGACATTGTTTCAGAATTTCCGGGCCTCGCTACCCAAACCAGAGGCTATTGAGAATCTGCGAGATGATGCTCAAGCCGAGTATTCAATTGCCATTACGCTGACGTTTGACGCCCAAGGTGATGCGTTCAGTCCAACAGCATTGCGAGTTTCACTAGACGGCGTTAGGGTATTTGAGTCCGACACAACGGTTCAAGCGGGCGTTGCAGTTCTGATTTCGCCCGTGGCGGGAGTAAAGGTCGGAGTAAACGAACTTTTGATCGAGGTTGGCAGCGGGACAGATTCCACAGAAGCATTGCAGCAACACGTTGCTCACGCGATAAGAGTCCAGGTGATGGCTGACGCAGTGGTAATTGCAGAACGCACCTTATGGTCGGAACCGGGCAATACGATTATCGGTTTGGTTGTCATCGATGTACCAGAGAATAGTGCTGCAAAGGCAGCGGCGGCGGAAGATGAAGGGCACCAACACTAGGATGAGTATTTCTAAAGATACAAAACGCCCTGACAATCCAACAATTCCTGCTATCGAAGTGCGTAACTTGACGGTTAGCTATGGCCCCGTTCCCGCTCTACTAGACGTATCGCTGTCGGTCGAGCCCGGACAATTGGTTGGTGTGATTGGCCCTAACGGTTCTGGAAAATCAACGTTGCTCAAGTCATTGCTGGGATTTGTTAAACCGGACTTCGGCGAGGTCGAACTGTTCGGAGAAGATGCCGACAAGGCCAAGGGTCGTGTTGCCTACGTTCCTCAGCGGGGAAGTGTCGACTGGGATTTCCCGGTCACAGTTGGCGAAGTTGCGTTGATGGGGCGTTACGGCAAACAACCGTGGTGGCGCGACATGTCAGCGGAGGATCGTGAAATTGCCGATTATGCGCTTGAACAAGTTCGCATGTCAGAATTTCGCAATCGACAAATCGGACAACTCTCTGGCGGTCAACAACAACGTGTATTTATGGCTCGGGCGATTGCTCAGGGGAGTGAGATTCTCTTACTCGATGAACCCTTTGCGGGAGTCGACGCTGCTACGGAACGGGCAATACTTGATGTGTTGGAGACGACACGTGAGGCAGGCAGGACCTTGGTGGTCGTACATCATGATCTAACGACCGCCGACGAATATTTCGATTCGTTGATACTGCTTAAGCAACGCCTCTACGCTCACGGTACCCCCGAACAAGTCCTGCACCCGGAACTGCTCAGCGAAGTCTACGAGGGTAAACTTCGAGTATTCGCTCATCTGCCAACCGCGGCGAAACCTGAAGATGGTCAGCGGGGTAGAGCCAATGAATAGTGCTTATCAGTGGCTTGTCGAAGTCCATCAAGCGAACCCGTATTTAATCAAAGCATTACTTACTGGATTGCTGGTAACAACCGTGTGCAGTGTGATTGGTTGCTACATTGTCCTGAGGCGAACATCGTTTCTAGCTGACGCTCTGTCGCATTCAATGCTAGCGGGAGTGGTGGGTGGATATCTTGTTATGAAGATCCTTTTCAATCAAGAAGCGCATGCCTGGGGCATGCTTGTGGGTTCGATCGCCTCTGGTATTTTCACAGTTGCAATTATTGGATACGTTTCACGCAAGTCTCGTGTCAAGGACGATGCAGTGATTGGCGTGGTGTACACCGGAATCTTTGCTTTGGGAGGCGTGCTCGCGTCGCGTTTCAGCGAGTATGTGCATGTCGATGTTTATCACTTCGTGATTGGCTCGATTTTAGGTGTTAGCGATAGCGATCTGATAATGATGGCGGTCGTCGCGATTGTCGTGTTGACGTTTGTGATTCTGGCGTTTCGTCAATTACAGCTTATTTCATTTGATCGCGTGATGGCCGCGTCGATCGGGATCAATGTAGTATTGATTGATTACATGCTTACCACTTGTACAGCGATGGTTGTTGTTACTGGTGTACAGGTTGTTGGTATTATCCAAGTGGTGGGGTTGTTGATCGCGCCCGGAGCAACCGCCTATTTGCTATGTGACCGACTCAAAAACATGATATGGGTGGCGATCTTGTTTGGTTGGAGCGGCTTTTTGATAGGGTATTATCTCTCGGAACAGCTCAATGTTTCTCCAGGCGGGATGATTGTCGTCGTTTCCACTGGACAATTCCTTTTGGTTTTTCTAATTGCCCCTCGTTACGGATTGCTTGCCGGTTTACAACGTCGCTTGCGAGCGATTCCGCAGCAACTCATCGAAGATGTTTTGGGAGTGATATTGCGTTCAGAAAACGAGCAAACGACCGCTGTGGCTATTGCTCAACGGATCGAGTACAAGATTGACCGCATTCGCAAAGCGGTTACAAGCCTGACGCGCCAAGAGATGTTACAAGTCGATGACGATATCATTTCGCTTACCGACCAAGGGCGACAACACGCTCGACGTTTATTGCGGGCACATCGCTTATGGGAAAGTTATTTACAGCATTTAGGTGTAGCTGAAGATGAATTACATGAGCGAGCGCATGTCTTGGAGCATGTGCACGATGAAGATGCGGTGGACTATTTAGATGATAAGCTGGGGCATCCGTTAGTTGATCCACACGGTGCCGAGATACCAGAAGATTTCGTGCATCTTGTACCGGACGAGGAAGTGCGTGTTGCTATTTTGCGGGAAGGGCACCGCGGAGAAATTGTTCGAGTAATGGGCGCAAATATTGGCGGGCTAGAGGTTGGAATGCAGTTGGTTGTGGGTCCGCGGGAAGATGATTCTCAAATGTGGGTTGTAACTGTGATGGATGAAAATTCCATGCAAGGCGTAGTGCGATTGAATCATGCTCAGGCGGATTCAATAATTGTAAAACTGCAATCTAGCGACTAACACGAGTGTGCTAGGATTCCGTCTCGTCGAATTCAGACGGTTCTGATCTTTCCAGCATATCCAACGCTATATCAGCTTGGCTTGTTGGCACACGCAGTTTAAATCCGCCACTGAACGACAGTCCAGCAAAAGCCCCGCCGCCATCGTCACCTTCAACGATCACCAGGATATCACTCGTACGAAGATACTGGGCAGCAAGATTTGCTTGGTTTACGGTGGCGAACGTTGCGACGATGGTAGTCTCTGTCATTAATTGACTCCCTTGATTAAAACAACTGTTCCAACGACCCTGACAATTACTTTTGAATTAATCGATAAGGTCACGTAGCGTTTGTAAATTATACTGGTCCCATGTTAACTCTTCTGCGCAATTCGGACGATCTCCTTTGGCTGTTTCAAGGTACATCGGGATATTTGCAAAGCGGGGGTCGTTCAGCAGTAGTCGAAATGGCTCAAGTCCCATTTCGCCGGCGCCAATGTGTTCGTGACGATCTTTGCGACTCCCTAATTCTCTCTTGCTATCGTTCAAATGAAAAGCGAGAAGTCGTTCTAAGCCGATAAGTTGGTCGAATTGTTCCCATGTCTGGGTATAAATAGATTCGTCCCGCAGATCATATCCTGCGGCGAACATATGACATGTATCAACGCAGATTCCCACTCGTTGGGAGGATTGGCACTGCTGCAACATTTCAGCGAGTTGTTCAAGTTGCCAACCGAGATTCGACCCTTGGCCAGCAGTCGTCTCGAGTAGACACTTGGTCGTCATCTCGGGGAGTCGCGAGTGAACCTCGTCGAGTGCGACTGCGATTCTTTGAATGCCCTCTGCCGACGTGCTTGTTGTATAGGACCCGGGGTGAACGACGACATAGGGAACACCTAGGAGTTCAGCGCGTTGTAGTTCGATCACGAAGGCATCCACGGATTTGTTCCAAAGTTCATCTTTAGGTGACGCCATGTTAATTAAGTACGAGGCGTGCGAGAGAGTGTGCTTAATCCCGTGTGTGGTAAGTTGAGTCTGAAATCGGTCGACGTCTTCGTCGGTGATATCCTTGGCACGCCATTGATTGTTGTTCTTAGTAAACAACTGTACGCACTGGCAACCAGCGGCGGCACCGCTATCAATCGATTTGTAGTAACCACCTGCGATGGACATATGGGCGCCGAGTATTGGCATAGTAAAGTATTCGCTCCGCTTATGAAAAACCTGTTAGACGCATTAGTCTTGTGCTTGCGATTGCTCTTGGTAAAGATCGTAATCATCGCAGTGTCGGGCGAGGACTTCGTGAGGCTCCAAGTTAAATAGCACGTCTCCGCCAGTGTCCCAGTTGTCACCATTGTAGAAGAAGATGACAGTTGCAATGCGGGCGTTGCCCACCGCTTCCACATCTTCCATGGGACCTCCGGGCACGGCATCAAAATGGATCACTGTCGAGAGTAAAGCATGTAAGTTTGCTGATTGTTTTTCGATTACCCACATGGTGGCTTCGTCAAACTTGCAACTTTTCCAGGTCAGTCCTTTGGGTTTGCCAGATTGAGAAACAATGGAGAAAAACCGATCTTGTAGAGTCGATTGATTATCCATAAATGCCGTTTGTTGAGTCGCATATTGATCTGCGGTCAACGGGTGTTTAGGAACGCGACTTTCGTCAGAGGATTGAACGTCGCGCGGCGCGGAGTGCTTGCGGCGGAGAGTAATTACCGCCGCGACTAACAGGAAGAGCAAAAATAGCGCAATCCCACAAACCGATGATAGAATAACTAATCCGTCAGGCATGCAACCCCAATCTTACTTTGTACTACTCTTAAGGTGATACGCTTTCGAAGCCATGGGAGTTTTGCAGATAGGACATGAATGCATTAGAGATTGTTCCTATAGTTCCAGACCCAGGAGATTGACGCGTACCGCGGTACATTGTATCCGTGGCACCGGCATTCATAAATTGGCTAAATGCGCCCGGTCCCAGAGTACCAGATCGCACATATTGTATCAGCGTGCCAAACCCTTCAATGGAGTTTTCCGTGGGAGGGTCTGTCACGGGTGGTTCAGGCACTTCGGTTTTACGAACAAGGTACACATGTCGATTGGTAGAGTCCGTAATGATAGCCGGCGACCCACCAACTGTTAGTTTGGTGAAAATGCGAATGGCAGCGGACGGTGCATTTCCAATAGGGTCATAAATGTCCGGTATCTGTCGCTCGACATACTTCTTCTGCTCTTCAGTAATGGTGATATTTTCAGAAACTTGTTGAGCAGTTAATTCTTTGTAAATGAAATTGGCCTCGGGCACCATTTGCATTCCACCGCCAAAACCACCGGTAGTTTGGGCCCGCAAGACCGAGGTCGGTGTTGTGGTGAAAGGATCAGAGCCAGCCTCTTTTGCAAGTGTAGAAAGCGATATCGAGTTATCGCCGTTCTTCGTATAATGCTTAACCAAATCCTCGGCCTTGGCAATCGCATTCTGCTTGGCCTTGGCCAGTCGCCATCCGTCGATCAAGTTCTTTTTAACTTCTGGATTTTCTAAGGTGATTTCATCAAATGAAGTTGAAAGTGTTTCGTTAATCTGCCAATAGACATACGTATACGTGGGGCCAAATTCACCAGATTCCTTTTCCTGCACCTCAAAAAATCGGCTCGTCGTAAACAGTGTTTGCGTCGGAGGTGGCGTTCCTGGTTGGTTGTGTACGTTGTAGGCAGTACGAACTAGCTTGTGCCAACTAACGGAATGTTCATTGAACCCACCGTACTGATTGTCGGCTATCGGTTGCTCGTATCCGAATGAGTTAGAACTTGGATTGCGCTGTGAGATCATCGGGCCATGAATGGCAGAGATTAGCGGAGACCTATGGAATTCAACAAACACTGGAGGTGCAATGTCTTCAGCAATTTGGGCAGCAGTTGGAACATCAGAATTCTCCTCGCCCTCACCTGTGTCCGTTTCCACGTCGTCACAATCATCAGAGGTCGTTGCAGGCGTAGACTCCGTATCCTCAGTTGCGGGAGGCGCCTTATTGTATTCTTTGCTTAGTTTGTCGTTGATATCAACTGCGATGGTCGCCATGTGTTTGTCAGCGGCCTCGACGAAATCGTTACTGACGCTAGATTGAGATTGGTTAATAGCGTCATAGACTGTTTCGTAGTTGGTCTTAGCAGTCCCAACATATTTGGCATCAGCATAGGCAGCAACCCTTAATTTAATGACTTGCAATTCAACGTCAATTAACGCGTGCACTCGAGTCGGTACGTTCGTCCGAATGTAATCCTCACGTACTTTATCTTGGGCTTCTTCAAAAGGTTGTGCGATAAATGGAGCCGGACTATTCGGATCTACCAAACTCGCCGGATCCACATTGGGTTCAAGCGGAATTGGCGTGTCCAATCCCGAGAGATCTTCGGGAGTTTCAGTCTCACCTGCGGGATCGTCACCTGCGGCAGGGTTGTCCGCATTCGGTTTCTCGGAAGCGGCAGGAGTCTCAATTGGCTCTTCGGTCGCATCCTGAGTCAGGCAACCGTCGTCGGATTCTGGCTTAGCGGCGGATTTCGCTGGGTCAGCGGCATCTTCTTTGGAAGACTCGTCCGTAGTTTCTTTTTTTGATTCATCTTTGTCGGCAGCATCACCTTTGTCATCAGCCTCTTCTTTGTCACCTTCGGTTTCAGCACCCTCGTCAGGTTCGCCTTCAGCCTGTGTGTTGATGTCGTCGAGTGTTTTTTCCGGCGCTGGATAGGTTTCGATGTTCTTTAAGTAGTATTCATGTAACACATCCTCGTTAACCGAGATATAGTTTTCAATTTGTTTGGTAGCGAGGGCTTCGAAGGCCTCATGGTTAATAGCTAGGAATTGATATTGATACTTGGTAGGAGTCCGCGCGCCGCCGTTGCGATAGATCGCGTCGTCGATGCGTCTGCCGATTGTTGGCGTAAGCCCCGAGTCATCGGTGAGATGTTCGCGCCCGGAAGCGAGCATTACTTCAAGTTCATCTAGGGTTGGCTCGTCTGTGACCTTTGAGACGTCAACTGCAACGGTGAGTATTTCAAATTGGTGCTGATCCGTGAGGAGTTTGTAGCTTGCCCAGCGGTCAGAGATCGAAGGAGCTTGGGGTACGCCGAGTCCGCCCATTTGTGCCAGTCGCTTAGCGGAAATAATCTTTGCTAGCAATTCTAGAGTTCGCCGTTTTGATGCGGAATCGCCAATGGTGGTTTCCTGGGCCGCTTTTATTTGTTCCGGGGTGTTCTTTCCCGCGATATTTTGCAGGTACGCATCTGCTTGTTCAGTGGACACGCCCATGTTGTATTGATTGGCAATACTCGACAGAAAGCTTAGGTTTATTGGATGCATGGGTTGAAAAGCGACAGATAAGGGATCGAGTGCAGTGAAATCGATACTTCGGTCATTTTGGAATGCATTTTGAGTTAGCGTTGCAATAAACTGTTGTAGCTCCTGCGAACGATTTTGCAGGTTGATCGCCTCTGTGTTCGTAATGGAATAATCGCCATTCGCAGTCGTCCATTTGGCCAAGGTGGTACCATCGCCACGGAATTCGCCTTGATTGGGACCGCCTTGGACGGCTGCAAAATACGCGGGGCCTATCACAAATGCCAGCACCGCAATCACAGTGAGAGACGAATATGCGATTGTTTTGTGCTTGGTTACAATCGCAAACATCGAAGGACCTTGAAAAGTCCCAGCCTTCTTTTGCGCGTCAATGCGGTCTTGGTGTTGCTGGTCTTGGTCCTGTTTTATTTTGTGTAGTTGATCGCCTTTATTTCGGCCGTGAACTCGATCTGGACGCTTGGATTTTGCCATGGTGTGTCATTCCTAAGACGGAAAGTTTTGGATTTTGACTTGACGGATTGAATAAAATGGTATTAATTGTTCAGCAATGAGGGCCCCGATGCACTGTGTCTGCATTAACGGTAGCTACTTTACTCCCCTTAACACGGCATTTTAGGGGTTTTTATTGTTTATTCAAACCCCAATGCCGATGCGATTTAATCACAGTATACCGTCAATGTTAACACTGCGGTTAGAGGGTTACCGACATTTTGGGGGTTCCTGTGGTTGTAATTATACCGCCTTGTTATTGGACAACGTGTATAGAATTCACCATGCTGGGCTCAAGAAAAACAGTCAAACAAGCAGATAATACTATCAAACCCTGTTTAAACGTAACTAGATGAACACAATAGCAATTGGTTTTGTAACTAGAGAAAATCTTTAGCACCAATTGGCCTAGGCAATTGCGTTTATATAGAAGCATGGTTATTGTAAGACCGCAAAGTAATTTCAAATAATCGTATACCACACAAATATTTCACATAGTTCAGAGCATAGATTATCGGCCATGGGCAAGCATCTTGTTATCGTAGAATCACCGGCGAAGGTCAAAACGATCTCTCGTTTCCTGGGTGATGATTATGTCGTTGAAGCGAGCATCGGGCATCTGGTGGATCTACCACCGCGTAACCCCAAAGGTGTAAAGGCTCCCGTCCCCGGATTAGACTTAGATGATAATTTCAAGCCCACATATGTAACAATCCAGGGTAAGAACAAGCAACTCGCCAAACTAAAGAAGGCTGGTAAGGAAGCAGATACGATTTGGATGGCGACTGACCTTGACCGTGAGGGCGAGGCAATCGCGTGGTTGTTGGCCGAAGCGATGCAGGCCGACGACAGCAAATTGCGACGCGTTGTTTTCAACGAGATTACCAAAAGTGCAATTCTAGAAGCGTTCGAAAATCCAGGCACTATTGATATGGCGAAAGTCAATGCTCAACAGGCTCGCCGTTTTCTGGATCGTATTGTGGGATACCAAGTATCACCGTTATTGTGGAAAAAAGTAGCGGGAAAATTGAGTGCTGGGAGAGTGCAAAGCGTCGCAGTTCGCTTGATTGTTGACCGTGAACTAGAAATACGCGCTCACGTGCCCGATGAATCATGGCAACTCACCGCGAACTTGGCATTGGACCCATCGTTAGCGGAAGGCCTGACGACAACTTGGGCAGATTTTATGGCAACGCTAGATGAAAAAGGAAAGGCACCTACCAAAAAACGACAGAATGCTTGGCTCGCACAACACGCTAGTCTGAAGACCGAGTTGTTGAGCATTGGAGGCGAGAAATTTTCCGTTACCTGTGCGGCTGACGATCCGCAGGATCTGTCCGCCGAGATAACCGCGGTTTCCGAAGCAGTTGGAATGGTCAATGTGAAAGTTGAGACGACAGAAGACTCGGACGGAAAAGGTCCAGCCAAATTCAAACGCGAGGTCTGCGGTGACATCGATACTGCCGCTCGTTACGAAGTCGATTCGATTGAAACCAAACCAACAACCAAAAAACCAGACGGTCCCTTCATTACGAGTACATTGCAAGTCACGGCGTCCAATGTTCTAGGCTTCACTGCGAGTCGCACGATGGGGGTCGCCCAGAAACTCTACGAAGGTTTAAATATTCCCGGTGAAGGTCACGTTGGATTAATTACTTACATGCGTACCGATTCAACTACGATCTCGAAGGAGGCGATTTCCCGAGTACGTGAGCATATCACGAGTACGTGTGGACCGCAGTATCTACCGGAGAAACCTAATTACTATGGGTCGTCCAATAAAAGCGCACAGGAAGCTCATGAGGCTATTCGCCCGACCTACATGCATCTCACTCCCGAAAAAGTAGCTGGTTCGCTCAACGAAGAACAGTTGAAACTGTACCGTTTGATCTATAATCGCTTTATTGGTTGTCAAATGACCAAAGCACGTTGGAAAGTTACGACCGTAAAACTAAATCGATCGGACAAAGCGACGGGAGCAGTTCTCAAGGTCACTGGGCGCATCCTCGACTTTGATGGGTTTTATAAAGCGACGGGCGTCCCCACAGCTAGTGATGAACAGACGTTGCCAGCATTGACTCAAGGAATGCAAATGGCGCCATTTGCGATCGATCCACGGCAAAAGTTGTCAGCACCTCCATCGCGGTTTAACGAAGGTTCGCTCGTCAAGAAACTGGAGTCTGAAGAGATTGGGCGGCCTAGTACCTACGCGCAAATCATTGGCACAATCCAAAATCGGAACTATGTGGAAAAACGAGGCAATCGTTTCTTTGCGACGGATTTAGGCGAAGTGGTGACTGAAAAGCTAATTCAAGGTTTTCCCAGCATCATGGACCTAGGTTACACCAAATGGATGGAATCAAAATTGGCCTTGGTCGAAGACGGTAGTTGCGAGTGGACGGCATTCATGCACGAATTCTATGACGAATTCCGCAAAGATTTGGACACCGCTCATGAGAACATGACGCACGCAAAAGCGGAAACAGAACTGGCGCCGGACGAATATCGCTGCCCAGACTGTGGAAAACGTACAGAATACCGGTTTGGCCGTAATGGACGGTTCTTAAGCTGTACTGGCTTTAAGGTACCACCGGTGAAAATTGACATTCCCTGTATTGCCTGTGGCTTGGCTGAGATGGGAGTCAATAAAGGAAAAACTGCACGTTCGCGACCCTTCCTCACTTGTTTTGAGTGCGAGCAGAAGACGACATATTCTAAATTGGAGGATGAAGATAAAGTACGCATCGTGACCATTGCCGACGCGATGGAAGTCGGCTGCAAATATGCAGCTCCGATTGATCATGAAGGTCGTCCAATTAATCCGGAAATGACCAATATCGCTTGCCCGATATGTGGTGACCCAATGGAAAAACGTAAGAGTCGATTCGGCTTGTTTTTGAGTTGTGGCAAATACCCGGATTGCAAAGGCGTCGTCAATATTGACAAAAAGAACAGTGGGGTTGCACCCCCGAAAACTCCACCGCTAGCAACCGATATCGAATGTAATAAATGCGATTCTCACCTAAATCTGCGCAATGGTGCTCGTGGCCCGTGGCTCGGTTGTGCAAAGTTCCCCAAGTGCCGCGGGCGAGGTGCTTGGAAGAAGCTTGAGGATGACGTGCGTAACAAATGGGCAGCAGCGTTAGATAACCACGAAGCCGAAAATCCACCGCCTGTTATTCAGACGGTGGACGGCGAAGTGGTTGAAGCTGGCTACCTACCGGAAACGTTACGAGAAGATTTTGTAGCTGCTAGTGAACCGGATGCCATCGCGTAGGGCACATTAATCTTCACCGATGGCGATAGCCGTCGCGGTGGCGTGTGAGCGGCAATGGGAAATCGAGATCAGCATGTCGGCGATTCCCAGTTCATTACAGATATCTTTCGCGGTGCCGTGTAGATAGACATTCGGTTTACCGCTAAGTTCTACTTTCACTTCAATGTCGCGCCAACGTATACCGTGCGACCAACCGGTTCCCATCGCCTTAAGGACCGCTTCTTTGGCTGCCCAGCGACCAGCGTAGTGTTGATTGGCGGCCTTGCGACTACTGCAATATCCCACCTCATGTTCCGTGTAAACGCGTTGCAAAAATAGCTCGCCATGCTTCTCGATCATTTTCGCAATACGTAGGCACTCGATAATGTCGGTTCCAAGCCCAATCACATTCATCGTACTAACCCCGTTGCGTGTTGGACCCGATCGAGTACTTCTGCCGCTTTCAAGCGGGCTTTCGTCGCACCCGCAGTCAGGACGTCTTGGACGAAGTCAGAATCCTGCGTCAACTTTTCGCGGCGTTCACGAGCGGGGCCGAAATAGGCCTCGGCGGCAACCGCAAGTTGTTTTTTAACGTCTCCGTACCCAAATCCGCCTTGGCGATACATGGCAGCCATTTCCTGCTGCTGCTCCGCCTCGCCAAAGAGGCAAAACAGTTGATACAGGTGGTCAGTCTCGGGGTCCTTAGCGTCTTCCATCGCACGCGAGTCCGTCGGGATACGCATGATTTGTTTTTTGAGCGCCTGTTGCTCCTCGAATACGGGAATGATGTTGTCATAACTTTTGGACATCTTTTCGCCGTCAGTACCAGGCACCTTGGCGGAAGAATCTAGGATACGGGCTTCCGGTTGCACGAAGCAGTCACCATAGTGATGGTTGAAACTGCGGGCAATATCCCGCGCGACTTCGATATGCTGCACTTGGTCTTGCCCAACAGGAACACAATTGGAATCGTATGCTAGGATATCTGCGGCCATGAGCACCGGGTAGGTGAATAAGCCAGCGTCCGCAGAAACACCGCGAGCTTTCTTTTCCTTGAATGCATGGCAGCGTTCAAGTAACCCGATGGGTGTGCCCGTCATCAATATCCACGTCAACTCAGATATCTCGGGAATATCTGATTGCAGAAATAACGTCGCCGCTTCGGGGTCGAGTCCGAGTGCCAGTAGGTCAAGGGCGGCATCGAGTGTAAGTTGTTTGAGTTGTTGAGCATCACGGATCGTTGTTAATGCATGTAGGTTGGCGATGAAATAAAACGCTTCGTCTTCATGCTGCAACTGGATATATTGCCGAATTGCACCGAAGTAATTCCCCCAGTGAAAGCGACCAGTTGGTTGGATGCCCGACAGTACTCGCATGATTTCCCTTTTTTGATTCCTCTATAGTCGTTTCGACGTCACGTGTTGTTCTTAGTAGTGTTTTGAGCCTAGTTCGGCGTGATCGTTCCTGGGATATCGGCGAATACGTTGGTGCCCAGTTCAGCGACCGCCGCTGGTAGTTCGTCTAGGATCTTCATCGTGACTGTGGGGTCGTAATAGTTAGCTGTCCCGATCTGTATCGCTGAGGCGCCAGCCACGAAGAATTCCATGCAGTCATCGATGGTGGCAATTCCGCCTATCCCAACAATTGGAATATCGACAGCCTGTGCCACTTGGTATACGCACCGTAATGATACTGGCTTGATTGCTGGACCGCTTAATCCGCCGACATTATTGCCAAGTAGCGGGCGTTGTTTTCTCCAATCGACAGCCATGCCTAACAAGGTGTTAGTCAGACAGACTGCGTCCGTGCCACCTGCCGCAGCGGCAGCAGCGAGTTCCACAATATTCGTAACGTTGGGTGTAAGCTTGGTGAGCACTGGTAATGCACAATTGTCGCGAACATCTCGCACAACTTGTTCACATAACTCGGGGTTGCTACCAAAATCGACACCGTGAGCGACATTCGGACATGAAATGTTAAGCTCCAGTGCCGCAACACCAACACAGGCATCCAAGCGTTTCGCGATGCCCACATAATCCGCTTGATTTTCACCCGCAATACTGACGATCACCGGTGCGTCTAATTCGACGAGATAGGGCAAGTGATTATCGATAAACGCGTCGAGGCCGTCGTTATCAAGACCGATGGAGTTTAGCAAACCCGAGGATGTCTCGACGGTTCGCCAGGGAATATTTCCCTTGCGCATCTGCGAGGTGATAGTTTTAGGGACGATCCCGCCGAGTCGTGAAAGGTCGACAATTTGTTCCATCTCACGCGCGTAGCCAAAGGTGCCGGAAGCCACCATGATTGGATTTGGCAGTGTTAGCCCGCCTAGGCAAACTTGCATATCAACGGTATCAGGATCGCGTGTCAAGGATTTGATCTATTCGTATTAAAGAAGTGTAGGTGTGTTTGTTGAATCCCCTACACAGTACTTTAACCGGCGAACACAGATTCCTCAATTCATGGAATGGATAGTGCTGGTATAAATCGGAAAACAATTGTTTAGCGCAGCAGCTTCTTTGCATATTGAAACAGAACTTAACCGCTCAAACTGAGGTCCGCAGCAATTAGGTGGAATTTGCTCGTAGGCTTAACTAGTAGATTAGATAACGCCGCCGTGAACACGCTGTGGGGCCATATGGTCAGGTTGGTCTAAATGCCAGAGCCGTTCCCAGAAGTTTAGAATCTGCCGTTGGTTTTCAGAAGTGAAAATCAATTGCTGGGTTCGTCGAGCTCGATCACCGGAGAAGGCAGGTATGATGCAACCGATACTGGTACTCAAAATGGCAGTTAAAACTATTGCGTAAAACAGGCGTCGCATTGAAATTCTCCTAGACCTAATTTATCTGGCTCTCGAGACTAAATCCGAGACGATAAGCGATTGGTTGAACCCTAAAAAGTATGTTATTTGTGCGGTAAAACTAAGTGTGAAATGCGTTTAAAACGTCTTTTTGCTTCCCAAAATTGCTACATGAACAAATTGAAGTTGGCTATAACTACATAATCTAGTGATTGTCCGCAATATGAGTTTTAATAATTATCTCATCCGCGGTTACTTTAAACCTCGTACGACCTGCTTCATTTGTTTGCCAGCCCGAAACGTAACGACCAGTTTCTCGGGGACGGCAACTTCATCCCCTGTTTTGGGATTCCGGCCTTTGCGAGCTTTTCTTGTTTTACATTCAAATACACCGAAATCCCGTAATTCCAGTCGGCCCTTGTCTCGTAGCACATCGGTAATGGCGTCGAGTGTTTTTTGGATGTATTGCCTGGATTGGATTTGGGTGATGCCAAGGTCGTGAGCTATAGCAACGGCTATATCTTTTTTTGTGGTGGATTGGGACATTAATTTACAGGGTTTAACACGGCATGTTGGTCATAATTAGACATATCTAAAGCGTATTGCTCCTTGTTATTAGTATCGATTCATCACTACAGGAACTTGAAGTAATCGTTAAATTCTACGTAAATGGTATAATCGTCATATCGCCAATTTTGGTTTTTGCTCGAGAATACATTTCCGAGCAATTCGAAACGAACAAAATTTAACTACATCCAACAAACCGAAGGGATCCGAACCACGATGACTGAGATAAGTGACAAATGGTATCATGCTGGATTGCAATTTAAGTGCACCGGATGCGGTGATTGCTGCACAGGTGAACCCGGTTTTGTGTGGCTTGACGAAGTGGAAATGGCGACCTTGGCAAAATTGGTTAAGATGCCGCTAGAAGAATTTCAAGACACCTACACCCGCCGCATCGGAACACGACGGTCATTGGTAGAATTCCCCAACGGTGATTGCGTTTTCTTTGATTCCGAAAATCGTTCTTGCGGTGTCTATGAAGCGCGGCCTCGGCAATGTCGCACTTGGCCATTCTGGGATTCCAATCTTGAAACGCCGGAAACTTGGCAAGCAACCTGTCGTGACTGCCCCGGCAGTGGGTCGGGGCCAGTCGTGAGCCTTGAGGACATCGAAATCCAACGCCTCGAAGTGAAACTCTGAGTTCTCAATTACCCCCAATTGCAATGGGGCTTAGCCGCCGATTTGGTACATAGCGCGTTGGGGTTTAATGAAGGTATCGCTGTCGATGCCATGAGCGGCGTTTTTACCGCTGACACAACTACGGATCAACGTTTCCAGTTCATCGTCGGTCGCGTCGTTTCGCAATAATTCACGTGCGTCCCATTCGGTTGTTGAAAAAAGACAATTTCGCAATTGCCCCTCTGCTGTTATGCGGATGCGATTGCAATTGTGACAAAACGGTTGCGACAATGGATTGATAAAGCCAATTCGACCTTGACCATCGGAAAATTGAAAATCAACCGCTGGCTGACTTGTATCGTCACGCGTGACGGGTAACAGTTCGCAGAAAGCCGTTTCCAAAATGCTCTTGATTTCATCTCCTGTCAAAACCTGTTGACGTTGCCACTGATCATCAGCGTCTAATGGCATGAATTCAATGAATCTCAATTCGAGGTCATACTTGCGAGCGAACGCAGCGAGCGGCACAATCTCTGGTTCGGTGATCGATTTGATAGCGATCGCGTTGAGTCGAATCTTGTCAAATCCTAGTTTCTTCGCTTCGTGGATTCCCGCAATAACTCGGTCAATACCACGGCGGCGGGAAAGCTGAAAGAAGACGTCGTCGTCGAGCGTATCCAAGCTGATGTTTAAACGTTGCAGGCCAGCATTCTTGAGCTCGGCAGCTTGCTCGGCCAGTAGAACGCCATTGGTCGTGAGCGCAATGTCGTCGATTCCGGGTATCATCGAAAGCCGCTTGATGAGCGCGGCAAGATTGTTTCGCACGAGCGGTTCCCCACCCGTGATTCGTAAACGGTTGACACCGAGTCGCGCAGCTACTGAGGTGAATCGTTCAATTTCTTCGTAGGTTAAAATTTCATTACGGGGCCGAAATTCCACGTTTTCCGCGGGCATGCAATAAAAGCAACGGATGTTACAGCGATCGGTGATGCTGATCCGCAAACTCGTATGGACCCGTCCATGGGAATCGATAAGTGGTGTAGGTTTTGTCATGATTCACCGAGTGCTTTATCGACGGGGTGAATCCATTGCGGTTGTTCGTCGAGCCAATGTTCCTGTTTCCAGATAGGTACGTCTTGTTTCAACGTGTCGATTAACCACCTGCCGCACTCAAAGGCATCTTCTCGGTGCGGCGAACTGACTGCGATCGCCACACTAGCTTCGCCGGGGAGGACCTTTCCGAGGCGGTGTACAATTTCGATCGCACAAATGTTCCAACGTTCAATAGCAGTGGATTCTAATTGTTCCAGTTTAATGACCGCCATGGGTTTGTAGGCTTCATAATCAAGCCATTGCGTCACGCGGTCGCCTGTGACGTTACGCGTCGTACCGATAAACAACAACTGAGCACCGGCGCTGGTTTGACTGACCGCCGCGAGCATTCGCTGCGTATCAATTTCAAGATGAATGATATGTACTGCCATGATATTTGCTGTTTACCCTCCGCTAACAGGCGGGATGAGTGCCAGTTCATGTTCTGCGGTAATTGCATAATCATCAGAGATAAACTCATGGTCCACGGCAAAGCGGCAATAGGGTAATATCGATTCGAGCGATGGATGTTGCTCGATCAACAACCGTTTTAACGCCTCGATGGTCACGGGGGTTGTGCAGGCAACGCGGACGTGATCATCGTCGATGGCCTGAGCGGCAGCGGCAAAAAGTTTAATGTTAAGTGTCATGATACAATTAAATCTCGCGCGGCGCCTCGTAGTTGTTCTTCAAGTTCTGGCATAATATTGTAGGCTAGGGCTAAGAGTTTTATTGGATGTAGTGTCGGTTTAGAAGTGCCTTGTTCCATTTGTATTTTACAGGCACTGCATTCGGTTGTCCCTACTTGAATCTCGGAATCTCGCATCGTACTCAACAAACCCCAACCACTGCGCAGGCTGTTGCGATAGTTTTTAGATTTTAAGCCAAATACACCCGCCATCCCTGAACAACCTTTGTCGATACGATGTACTCGAATGCCAGGGATCAGTCGCAGCAGATGCTCGCCAGGTGTATGGTCTTGCAGCGCTCGGAGGTGGCACGGCAAATGGTAGCCCACTTGATAGTTTTGTGGCTGAAAGGTTAATTCCAATCTCCCCCGTCGGTGCAAGTTCCACAGGTAATGACAGATATCTTGCGTCCGCTCCGCCACAAGTGCTGTATCATCGTCATCGAGCAGCGCTGGATACTCTTGGGTGAGGCACATTGCGGCAGCCGGTTCGGAGGTTACGACTGTATAACCTTGGCGAATTGCATCGGCGAGAATAGCTACATTGACTTGGGCAACTTTCCGCGCGTATTGGACATCACCTTCAGCGATCGCTGCGGCAGCGGACCATAGCTGCTGAGTGGGCACGTAGACCGAGATGCCGTTGTGCTGAAGTGTTTTAACGGCCGCTTTGCCTAAGTTGGTATCAAACCACGTCGCGAAGACGTCTGTGAAATAGACAACTTTGTCTCCATCTTTTCGCGAAGTTCGATCCAGTCGCTGTTGCTCGGCCCATTTTAGAAAACTGGATTTAGCCACCGCGGGCAATTTGCGTCCTTGCGCTAACCCTGTGGTCTTTTGAGCGATCCAGCGGAACGTACGATTGGCGATGGCATAATTGTAAAATTTGCTAAATCGACTGGCCCACCGCGCCGTGCGATCCAGGCGAGTGAACAGTGAGTCTGAAAAACTAATTCCGTTGGTAGCGACATATTGGGCTTTAGCTTCGGTGACCAATCGCGGAATATCCACGCCGGCTGGACATTCGATGCGACATTGATGGCAATTAACGCATAGATCTACGACCTGCTTGAATTCGTCCTCGTTGATTGTTGACAAAGGCATACGCCCTGTGATGATACCGCGTACTAAATTGGCTTTCGCTCGTGGGCTAGCTTCTTCTTGAGGTGCGAAACGGAAGATAGGGCACATCCGCGAATTTTCGTCTTCGGTTCGGCAGCGTGCACAGCCGTTGCAATTACGAGCGGCGTAGGCCAACTCTTCGTGGGACCATGCAAGTTGAAGTTCGACCGTGTTCGGGGCAGGGCCAACGGGTGGCGCATCGTCGATTACTTCCTCCTCATTTTTCTCATTGTGAGTCACGGGTCGGAGGTTATTGTGGATTGGTTGCGGCATCTCCGCGATGACTTTACCGGGATTGAGGATGTGCAGCGGGTCAAAGAGCCGTTTCACTTCCGCAAAGGCTTCGTATAACGGGCCAAATTGTTTCCGCATAAACCAGGTGCGGCTCAATCCCGCACCGTGTTCTCCGCTGATGGTGCCTTGAGCTTGGACTACCGGTTCATACAAATCGCTGGCGAGCGCATGGAGTTTGCGAATGTCGTCTTGGTCATTTACGTCAAGGAAGGGGCGGATATGTAATTGTCCGTGTCCGATGTGACCAAATATCGAAGCAGTCACTTGATGCTTGCGTAAAACTTCTTGCAGTTGTGGCAGGACAGTCGGCATCGCTGCTGGAGGTACAGCGATGTCTTCGACAAACGGTATGGCGCGGGAATTTCCCTTGAGGCGATACAGTGTGGGGATCACATTTTGTGTGATCGACCAAGCTTGGGCAATTTCATCTTGTTCCAGTGCAATTCGCGACGCAAAGGCAAGTCTTTTTGATTTTTGGATTTGCTCAGTAATATCTGATAATCGATCGCGGACTTCGGCGCGGGTATCGGCAATCACTTCGACGAGTAACATGGCTTCGGCGTCGATGGGAATTGTCTGTACAAACCGGGCGTCAGTATCGCGTGCGAGGATCAGCAGTCGTCGGTCAAGTAGATCGCAGGCACTGACATCCATATTGACGGCATGGGCGGACGCCTGAATGGCCTTTTCCATTTTGTCAAAGAACAATAACAAGACGCCAACGTGCGGCGGCAACGCAACGGTACGCAACTTTGCCTGCGTAATCAGCGCCAAAGTTCCTTCCGAGCCTGTTATCAATTGGGCCAAGTTGAGGTGTTCGCCTTGGCGGAGATTGTTCAAATGGTACCCGCAACGGTGTACAAGCGACTTAGGCGTATGCTCGGCTATATTAGCGTGGTGGGTTGCAAGTATCGTGCCGAGTCGTTGTTGAATATCATCTAACCTCGCCACGGTTGGTGTTTCACCAAAGTTGGTAAATCCTCGACGATGAGGGACAGCACACAGAGTTTCTAGGTTGTTATCTTGACCGAGTCGTAATACTGTACCGTCAGCCAGCACAACTTCCAATTCTTCGACATACGCTCGAGCGCTACCGTACCGCAACCAGTGACTTCCGCTGTTATCGAGCGCTAATACGCTGCCCATTGTCGTGACTTGACCAGTACTGGGATCGGGACCGAAAAGTCGATTGTGCTTCGCCAAGTATTTATTGAGGTGCGCGTAGACAACGCCAGGTTGTACCGTCACTGATTCGCCGTCAAAACCGATAATCCGTCGCATGTGATGCGAGAAATCAATCACGAGTCCGCTGCCAAGTGATTCTCCGGCCAGCCCACTGCCAGCGCCGCGGGCGTGTACTGCGATGCCGTGTTCCGAAGCATATTGAACCGTAGCGACTACGTCTTGAACGTGCCGTGGGCGAATGACTGCCCGCGGTTTGATTTGATAAATGCTGGCATCACTGGAATACAATTGTAAGAACAAGTCGTCGCAGCGAACTTCGCCATCGACTACGCCACGCAGGTCTTCCTGAATGCGTGCTCGTTCTTGATCCATAATGAATCCCTTACTGGTGGAATCGGGGTTGTGCTAAAGCTAAAGGCTAGCAAACTCAATCGGTGGGTGGTTCGTCGGTTGCTTTGGTAAGCGGGGCATGCGTGGCGAGCCACTTGGCGTCCTGCTGTTCACGTTCAAGTCGTATTCGCTGCTGATGATATTTTTCGTGGATTTCAAGGTTGAATGGTTCATATTCAGTCGACTCTTCAAAACCACGGTATTCGCTATTGCATTTGTAACATTGTAATAGATTACCGGTGAATATATAGAATATTAGATCGACACCGGCCGTGAAAAATAGAATTCCGTAGACCCACATTAAGTGGTGGTAGTAATAGGCAATTGTGCTTGCCGCGAAACCGAGTCCAATGATCGTGATGCCGAGCCGTTGATTGAATTGCTTACGAAAATAAAGTTCTTTGCCAGGGCAAACCATACAGCGAGTGACGACTATTTGGCCTGTTGTGTCGGCACCAATTGCATCACTAGGGATTTCGTGGACCGTCTGACATGCCGGACACGTTAACAACGTGGTATTCGCAAGGTATTGCTCGCGCGTTATCGCATCACAGTTTTGGCAACGGAAAGTAACGTTCATTGGAGGGCTGGGCTTCGTTAGGATTAACGGTTAAAGCGAGACTGTAAAACCGGAATGATCTTATGTGTTACTGGATTGTACCGTGGTTGGATCAAATTAGAGAGGGTAGAGGACGTTATCCGAGAGCAGTTGAGCAGTAAGTTCTCCGACAAGTACGACGACCGTGGCCGCATACAGAATTCCAGTAGCGCTTTGGGTGTTGGGTACACGCAAAGTGAATTTAGCCAAGATCACCATGATTAATGTTGCGGCGACGCCTGTGATCCAGCGGAGGGAGACGAAGATCCACCAATTACTTGGAACTACGTGGGCAGTAACAAAGAAATAGGATCCGGTTGCTGAAATTACCGTGCGGATGGCCAACGCCCAGAGACAGAAGGCCAGTAGTTTGTGCAGTGGATCAAGTTTCATGCCTGGCGTGTTGAGATACCAGTGTCCCAGCAGCATGCTCATCATGACCGCGCCCAGCAATGCCCCTGAACTGATAATTTCCAAGAGGACGGAGATAGTGTGGATGGTCGTGCGGTCTTCTGGAAAACGAGTGGTGAGATAGGCCGACGTCAATGTGAGGATGGTGACCACTAGTAGGGCTATGGTCCCCGCTCGATCTTTTTCATAGATCCAGATACTGGCACCGACGTAACTAGCGATCGCGTTTACGATGACAAGTGTCAGCAAACTTATGTGTTGTGTCGAAATGTGCTCTTCCCCAACTGTCCAGATCACCAATACGCCAAACACGTTGAGCCCCATAATGACCCACAGGTGGACACGAAAGAATCCGCTTGTAACCACTTTGGAACTCGTTAGCATCATTGCCAACGACATGCCGAAGCTAAGCCTCAGTACAAACTGGAGTATTTCCCAGAGCAGTGCCACAACAATCCTCTTACCGGCGATTGCCGTAGATGAGTTGCATGATTTCAGACCGACTCGACAGGTTGCTGCGAAAAATACCTCGCATCGCCGACGTGATAGTCAAGCTGCCAGGTTTTCGCACACCGCGAATTGTCATGCAGCTATGATCCGCTTCGATGATGACTGCCACCCCTTTAGCGTCGAGCGCTTCGAGCAGCAGATCGGCAACTGATTCGGTTAGACGTTCTTGGACTTGAGGACGCCGCGCAACGACCTCGACGACTCGGGCCAGTTTGCTCAGTCCGATTACTTTGCCGTTGGGCATATAACCAATGTGCGCTTTGCCAACAAATGGTAGTAAATGATGTTCGCACATGCTGGAAAAACTGATGTCCCGAACTAGCACAACTTCGTCATATTTTTCTTCGAAGAATTTACCAGTGTGTTCGTGTGGATCTTGTCGCAGACCACTGAACATTTCCGCATACATACGGGCGACTCGAGCGGGAGTTTCCAGCAGTCCATCGCGATCTGGATCTTCACCAATGCCTATGAGGATTTCGCGAACGGCCTTTTCAATGCGCGGTAAGTCCATTTCGCTGTTGACAGGTGCGTTGTTTGGAGGAGATTCGGACATGTTTGAACCGGTATGAGAGTTCGCAAGGAATAAAAAAGGATCTTGGTGCAGCAGAGACGGCAGCCGAAATTGATTGTATAGCTTTATGTTATGTCGAGATTAGTAAACTAGTCAATGGGCGGGGGATTTTAGAGGTTTTACAAGGAAGTTTGAGCGGAACGGACTTTGTGATTGCGGGCAGTTTTTCGATGGTTGAGCGAGACGGCGAGGTTGAGAAAAAGTTTTATTCTAATCTGGCTGTATTTCTACTCGAAACCGTTTGCCTTCTGTGTCGCGGTGCGTAACACTATAGCCTACTTACGACTCGTAATTCGCTTGACTATCCGTGGATGCAAATGACCGCTACTCGTGAAGAGAAAAACTATGCACGCCGTATTGTCCGGCATCTAGAAAAGGGCTATCCGGATGCCCAATGCGCGTTGCACTATGACTCGCCGTTTCAGTTGTTGATTGCCACTATTCTTTCGGCACAATGCACTGATGAACGAGTGAATATTGTGACGGAGAAATTGTTCGAGAAATATCCAACTGCATTTGACTTGGCCGTTGCGACTCAGTCTCAGGTTGAGCGGATTGTCAACAGTGCTGGCTTCTTCAGGTCTAAGGCCAAGAATATTCGCGGGTGCGCCCGCCAGTTAGTCGAGAAATTTGATGGTGAGCCTCCACAGTGTCTTGACGATTTAGTGGAACTGCCTGGCGTCGGTCGCAAGACTGCCAATGTGTTGCTGGGGACAGAATTTGGTATTCCATCGGGTGTCGTCGTGGATACGCACGTTGGTAGAATAAGTCGCCGATTAGGATTGACCAGTGAAACCGATGCCGTGAAGGTGGAACGGGAGTTGATGCAAGTTGTCGCTAAGAAGGACTGGATCTACTATTCCCATCGGATGATTCATCATGGTCGACAAGTGTGTGATGCGCGGAAACCTTTGTGCGAAGAGTGTTCCATGAAGCGTTTTTGTCCGCGAATTGGTATAACTTAGCGTTCGGGGTCTAATGGTACATGTTGAATGGATTCATTCGTTCGATACCGTGTTAGTTTTTATCAGGATAGGGCAAAACAGCAATGATTCTTTCCGGGCAAGAAATCAAGAAACGAATGGGCGATTCGATTGTGATTGAACCGTTCAATGAAGACCATTTGAATACCAATAGCTATAATCTCACGCTGCACGACGAAGTTATGGTCTATGAGGAAGTTGTGTTGGACATGCGACAAGTTAACCGAGTGCGGCGTTTGAAGATTCCTGAGAGCGGAATGGTGCTGACTCCAAATCAGTTATTCTTGGCGCGAACCGTCGAGCGAACGGAGACTCACGACCTTGTGCCGATGATAGAAGGCCGCTCTTCGATCGGACGCTTGGGCTTGTTTGTACACGTCACCGCCGGTTTTGGCGACGTGGGCTTTAAAGGGTATTGGACGTTGGAGATGTTCGCAGTCCAACCCGTCAGAATCTATCCGGGAGTTCAAATTTGTCAGATCTTCTATCATGAACTCGCCGGTGACATTACGAATTATGACAATGGCAAATATCAAAACAACCGAGATATTCAGCCGAGTTTGCTCTACCGCGAATTAAACCCCGACGCGGAATTCGACACGCCCCAAATGACGCTTGATTTTATCAATAAACCGAATTCTAAGGGCGTGAAGTGACGATTCAGGGTTTGTATTTGTCACTGGGAATGCTCCTCGGATTGGACGGTGTGTCTAGCCGCCGACAAGGGGTGACTGTCATAAATGCGCGATCGACGGTAAACTGTAAAGTAGGTAACCACAGAACCCCAACGCATAGCGGAAGAATAGATATATGAGTGACGCCACTACTTTTGATCCTTTCAATACACGAGACATTTTTGATAGCGGTAATGGCGAAATTGGGATCTACCGATTATCTAAGTTGACAGAGCAGGGCGTTGGCGATGTTGGCAAATTGCCGTATTCGATTCGAGTCTTGTTGGAGTCCGTTTTGCGGAATTGCGATGGGTATGTCGTCACCGAAGAGGATGTACGGTGCTTAGCCAATTGGAATGCGACCGACCCGGGCAATCATGAAATTCCGTTTAAGCCCGCTAGAGTAGTGCTGCAAGATTTCACCGGTGTGCCCGCGGTTGTGGACCTTGCCGCAATGCGTTCCGCGATGGAGCGACTCGGCGGCGACCCCCGCAAAATTAATCCGTTGATTCCTGTAGACTTGGTGATTGATCATTCGGTTCAAGTCGACAATTTCGCCACGATCGACGCTCTCGGTGCGAACGTCGAATTAGAGTTCGTTCGCAATGGCGAGCGATATGAATTTTTGCGTTGGGGCCAAGAAGCATTCGATAATTTTCGAGTTGTACCGCCCAACGTTGGCATCGTCCACCAAGTCAACTTGGAATTTTTGGCTAGTGGCGTTTGTCAGACGGAGGATTCGCAAGGCCCAGTTGCAATTCCCGATACACTCGTCGGAACGGACAGTCATACAACCATGATTAACGGCCTCGGTGTCGTCGGTTGGGGAGTTGGGGGAATTGAAGCGGAAGGCGTTATGCTCGGGCAACCAATCTATATGTTGATGCCCGAAGTTGTCGGATTTGAATTGACTGGTGCGTTGCCAGCCGGAGCGACAGCCACGGACCTAGTGTTGCTGGTTGTCGAAATTCTACGAGAAGAAGGTGTCGTCGGAAAATTTGTGGAATTCTATGGTGACGGTGTGCGAGGCATGAGCTTGGCGGATCGCGCGACGATAGCGAATATGGCGCCGGAATATGGCGCGACAATGGGATTCTTTCCAGTCGATGATGAAACATTGAGGTATCTACGACAGACCGGGCGTAGCGACGAAAATGTCGAGCTCGTTGAACGCTACACGAAGGAACAAGGGTTGTTCTGTACTGCCGACGAACCCACACCCACCTATTCGTCATACGTCACGTTGGATTTATCGACTGTTGTACCGTCACTCGCTGGACCAAAACGGCCGCAAGATCGTATTGCACTTGATGACATGAAACAAGCCTTCAGCGATGTGCTGGAAACACCGATCAACAGCGGCGGATTTGAATTGTCCGGCGATGCGTTGCAAACAACGGCAGTTGCCGCACTGGACAGTGGTGACGCAGAATTGACGCATGGCGCTGTCGTGATCGCCGCCATCACCAGTTGCACCAACACAAGTAATCCATCGGTCATGGTTGCTGCGGGCCTAGTAGCGCAAAAGGCCGCGTCCAAAGGTTTACAAGTTCAATCTCATGTGAAGACGAGCCTTGCTCCAGGATCTCGAGTCGTCACGGACTACTTGGATAAGGCGGGGCTAAGTGACTCATTAAACCAACTTGGTTTCAATGTTGTGGGCTATGGTTGTACAACTTGTATTGGCAATAGCGGACCATTGCCAGCCTCCGTCTCCGCTGCCATTGATGCGGGGGACCTTGTTGCCTGTTCGGTCTTGTCAGGTAATCGTAACTTTGAAGGTCGAGTGAACCAAGACGTAAAGGCGAACTACTTGGCGAGTCCGCCTTTGGTTGTCGCCTATGCGTTAGCAGGAACGACTAGGTTTGATTTCCATACGCAATCACTGGGCGTGGATACCGAAGGCAACGAAGTGTTCTTGAAAGATATTTGGCCAAGTCCCGAAGAGGTGCAGGATATCTTAGATAACGCGATCGACAGCGAGATGTTCAAAAACCGTTACGGAAATGCGTTTGATTCCAATGAGAAATGGAATGCGATCGAATCCAGCGATAGTGATATTTACCCTTGGAACGATGAATCTTCATACATCCAAGAGCCTCCGTTTATGGTGGATTTACCCGTTGAAGCACCGGCGATCGAACCGATTGTGGGTGCTCGTGCGTTGGCGTTCTTAGGCGACAGCACGACAACCGATCATATTTCGCCAGCCGGCGCAATTGCTAAAGACAGCCCCGCAGGGCGATTCTTGTTGGAGCGAGGCGTTGAGCAAGTGGACTTTAATAGCTATGGTTCACGGCGGGGAAATGACCGCGTGATGTTACGGGGGACGTTTGCTAATATTCGTATACGTAATAAGTTGGCGCCAGGCACTGAAGGCGGAGTGACTCGTCATTTACCTTCCGGTGAAGGTATGTCCATTTATGACGCGTCGATGAAATACCAAAGCGATGGCGTGCCTTTGGTTGTTTTGGCGGGTACGGAATACGGCACGGGCAGCAGTCGGGACTGGGCCGCCAAGGGGACTCAGTTGCTTGGCGTCCGAGCGGTTATTGCAGCAAGTTATGAACGAATTCACCGCAGTAACTTGGTGATGATGGGAGTCTTGCCACTGGAGTTATTAGATGGCCAAACGCATCAGGGCCTAGGTCTGACTGGTGAGGAAGTATTCGAAGTCGTGGGACTTGATGATTCGCTGCAACCACTTTCACAGTTAACCGTTAAGGCGACCCGAGACGACGGTAGTGTTATTGAGTTCGCAACGGCCGTCCGCATCGATACACCAGTAGAAATGGACTACTATCGCAACGGCGGCATTTTGCAAACGGTATTACGAAAGCTGCTGTAGGGCCACCAAATGACACGAACTATCCACGGTCAACATTGGATAGTTGTCGCTAATTCTTAACGGCACCAGTTCTTGCGGAGCGAAGCTGTAGGAAAACCGCTCCACGTAGCACCGTGTAGCCTCGAGGGGTACTCCAGACTACACCGCGTGCCGTTGTGGTGGGATTATCTATCGAGAAGTACTTACGCTGCAGCGGCGACTTCGGCAACTCGAGTGCCGGTCGCTTTGATTGCCTTCACGTCTTCGATGAACTCTTCAATGACACGGAAGTCCATAGCGGTTGCCGATGGGGCTTCTGGGTGGAATTGGGTTCCGATAGCAACCCAATCCTCTGCGTCCGCTTCGATCCCCTCGATGACTCCATCGGGACAGCGCGCCGTAACATTGAATCCCGTGGCAACTTCATCCACGGACATGTGGTGGTTACTGTTGACGCGGATTTCACCATCTCCATAAATGCGTTCGAGCAATGATCCTGGTGTGATGTCCAGGCCATGTCGATGATCTAGACACAGTGGATCTCGATGCGGCACAGCATTAGGTAATGCCTCTGGAATATGTAGGTGCAGATTGCCACCCATGGTTAGATTTAATAATTGCATGCCTGCACCAATGCCGAATACGTTGAGGCGTTTGTCGCAGATCTGACGACAAAGGATGCGATCGAACATTTCGCGTTCAGCGCTCATGATTTTACACGAAGTGTGTCGCATAAAACCGTCACGGTGAGGATCGAGGTCAAGTCCGCCGACGAGGATGAACCCATCTAAATTTTTCAAGGCGGCTGCGATATCATCTTCATCTTCCATAATCGGTACGATCACCGGAATGCCGCCTCCGCGGAGAATTCCTTCGACGTATCCTGCGGCAAGATAAAAGTAGGCCGCGGTGTCGCGGGTTTTCGATTTGAAATCTAAGTTGAGTCCAATAAGTGGTTTCTTCTGCATCTGTAATCCCTTTCAGATACTCAAGTCTCCAACGCAAATTGCGCTGCAAGCCTAAGGTGTTTTAAGAGAGAAGCAGAACGGCCCGGCAAAGTATGAGATATTGTTGTGACAAGAAAAACTACAAGAGTTTAGAGCCTTGCCACATATGAAACTGAATAGGCATTGCTTCAAGAAAGAATACAAACACAAACAAATCCATTTGAATGACTGCATATTACTTCAGGTGTTGCCCAGAACACTCTTATCGTTAATCTCATGTAACCGACATCAAGAAGGTTACTACGAATCCGTTCGTTTAAGTCAATCATTGACTTGGAGATCAAGGCAAATTGCATTCCGCTTCAGTTTCTCCCCCGCATACAAAAACTTGTACCTCGTCCGGGAGCGAAATCCTTTTCGGTGACCGTTCTGTTTTCTCCTTAAACGGTTAATGCAATACCTGAATATACTTGTGGGAAGCAAGAAGGTGGAATTGTGACAAGTTCTAGTGAAAATATCAAACCCCTGGCGATAAATATTTGGAAAAAATATATCAACCACTACATCTGGTGTTCCGGCAGTCATCGGCTACTAAATCTAGCAAAAATAGTTTTGCCAAGAACTCACCAAATCAAGCGACAAGATTTTGGATTACATCCCTACTGTACTACTTACTCATAGCAATGGTAAATTGCGGAAGTCGGCATCAGCGTCTTATTGGGCGAAGTTTCGACAATCCGATCCGTTTATTAATCACCCAAGCCTATGCAATACAACAACGTATTTGTCGAATCACTAGGTTACACGTTGCCCGAGCAAGTGCTGAGCACTGTTGATCTAGAGAAACGACTGGATCCGGTCTACCAACGGCTCAGTCTTCATGCAGGGCGTCTGGAGTTGATGACCGGAATTACCGAACGCCGATTTTGGAAGCAGGGAACGTTGCCCGGCGATAAGAGCATTGAAAGTGGGCAACAGGCGATTGCAGCAGCTGAATTTGATGTAAGTAAGATCGGGATGTTGATCCATGGTAGCGTTTGCCGCGATCACTTAGAACCGGCGACTGCTTGTCGAGTGCACCATGCCTTGGAATTGCCGTCTGAATGTACTGTTTACGATGTTTCCAATGCGTGTTTGGGTCAACTCAATGGCATCATCTTGGCCGCAAATGCAATCGAACTGGGACACATGGACGCCGCGCTGATTGTCGGAACCGAAGATAGTCGGCCGTTGGTTGAAAACACGATTGAATCTCTCAATAACGGTGAGCACTGGACTCGAAAAACGATCAAAATGGCTGTCGCCTCACTGACAATTGGCTCAGCAAGCTCGGCAATCCTGCTTACTAATGAAGCCAATAGCTCGACCGGGAACCGCCTTTGTACTGCCACTGCACACGCAAACACACAACACCATACCCTGTGTCAAAGTGGTAAAGATGAAGCTGTCGCTGACAACATGAAACCGTTTATGCACACCGACTCTGAGAAGTTAATGGCTCGAGGAATCGAAACAGGAGTAAACACTTTCGCCCGCTTTCTCAAGGAGTCAAACTGGACACTCTCGGACATTGATAAAACCGTGTGCCATCAAGTCGGTTCTGGCCATCGCAAGCTAATGTTAGAATCGCTGGGCTTGCCAACTGAAACGGACGCCACCACATTTCAATGGTTAGGCAACACTGGTTCCGCCGCCTTACCGGTCACTTGGGCCATCGCCGCTAAAGAAAACAAAATTGAATCTGGTGATAAATTAGCCCTGCTCGGTATCGGGTCGGGTATTAATTGCATCATGCTTGGGCTCCAATGGAATAAGTCCGTCGTCGGCACCAATAGTACTAGCTAGTACCGAGAGCCAATCCTATTTACACACCGGTTTGATTTCTGAGTTACCGATGGTGTAAGATGTCGGAAGATAGAAAATACTGAAAACTGAGCTCTAAACTAATTGAGTCCACCCAACAGGAGAATTGTCGTGTCATTGTTTAATCGCCGCGAGTTTATGGCAACATCGTGTTTGTCTACAGCATTGCCGGTCGCCACGAGTCTAGGAAATCCATTGTTTGCTGAATCTAAACCACCCCAATTTATCGACGCTCATGTCCACGTTTGGACTCCGGACACGCAACGGTACCCGTTGGCCGCAGGCTATAAAAAATCGGACATTATGCCTGTGAGTTTTACCCCCGAGCAACTGTTTGCCCATTGCCGTCCCACAGGGGTCACTCGAATTGTGCTGATTCAAATGAGTTTCTATAAGTTTGATAACAGTTACATGCTCGACATGATGAAAAAATTTGGTGGGGTATTCGGTGGGGTTGGTATTGTTGATGAAACCAATCAGCCGGTGCGTCATATGCTAAAACAAGCGCGTCACGGTGTGCGGGGCTTTAGGATTCAGCCAAAAGGTCGGCCTGCCAATCAATGGCTTAAGGGCGACGGTATGCAAGCAATGTGGCAAGCCGGTGCGAAACATGGCTTATCAATGTGTCCGTTAATCGACGTTGAACATTTGCCAAGCGTCGGCGAGATGTGCAAACAGCATCCAGATACACCCGTCGTCATCGACCATTTTGGCCGTGTTGGAATAGACGGTGAGATTCGTGAAGCAGATCTGGATGATCTTTGTGCCTTGGCAAAACACAAGAACGTATCGGTAAAAATTTCGGCATATTACGCACTGGGTAAGAAACAGGCTCCCTACACAGACTTGTTACCGATGATCAAACGCTGCTTGGATGCTTTTGGGCCAGAGCGATTGATGTGGGCCAGCGACGGTCCGTTCCAAGTCGTTAAAGGACACGAGTACGCTCCGTCGATAGACCTCATCAAGAACGCAGATTTTTTGTCAGCGGGTGATAAAGATTTACTTTTACGCGGCACAGCAGAACGAGTGTTTTTTTAACGGTAGTCCCTGTGCAATAGCGGATTAGATATAAGGCATTCGATGGCAAGTCAGACTGGTTCAGCAGTGGGTAATACCGTGCGACGATTGAGACCGTGGGCAGTTGTGCGTGCCGCGATTTGGGGTATTTCATGTGTTCTGTTTGTCGTAAATCTACGTTCAAATCCGACGAGTGATTCTGATAATGCTTATCCGCTTAAGCCCATCACGGTGATTGTGCCGTTCAATACCGGTGGTGAAAGCGATGTATTTGCGCGAATGATTCAACACGCGGCCTCTCAGCATGAGTTGCTTGGGCAAGAATTAGTCATTCAAAACATCGGTGGCGCGGGAGCAACCATTGGCAGCGGGCGAGCGCGTAAGGCCGACCCGGACGGTTACACAATGATGATCTTGCATGAGGCGCTGTTGACTGCCCAATCTTCCGGGAAGGTATCCTACGGCGCGGAATCCTTCGAACCCATTGCCGCAACTGGAAAAACTAGATTGATCATCGCCGTTCGTGATGATTCGCCGTATCAGACCTTGCCCGAAATTATGGCCGCGGCAGCGGAAACTCCCGACGAACTGGTTTTTGCGGCTAACCTCGGCGCTCCGGTTCACTACGCGGGATTGATTTTAGAACGCCAACAACCCGGCTCGGCGTTTCGTTATACGCAAACCGGTGGTGGAGCACAACGTTTTGAAGCGGTTGTCGGTGGGCACGCTGATGTCTCTGCTTTTTCGCTTGGGGAATACATCGCGTACAAAGCTGGTGGGATCCGGGCGATTGCTATAAGTGCGCCGCAGCGGGATCCGCGAGTTCCAGAAATACTAACGGCGCGCGAACAAGGCTTTGATTTTGTGCATGCCAACATGCATTTCTGGTGGTTTCCCAAAGGAACGGATCAGGCCAAGATAGATCGGATTGCAAAATTCCTTGAAGAGTGCATGCAAACCGATATTGTGCAAGACCAACTAGCGACTCGACTTAGTGACCCGTTGATTCTGACTGGTGAGAAAATGCACGATGAATTGGCAGACCGTATTTCGAAGATTCAAAGCGTGGATTCAGCGTCTCCTGATGTCTTACCAAATATCCCGCTGATCATTCTAGCGGCTACAGTCCTATGTCTAGCGGGGATGCTGCTGCCGATGTTCAAGCTGTTTTTAGGCATGTCGCCTAGCGGTGATCGACAGATGCAGACAGAAATGGAAGACGGTGAACCTCCATTGTCCGGCAATGATAAGAAAAGGTATTGGGCAACAGTAACGAAAGTAGCTTTGCTGACGATCCTTTACATCCTGAGTCTAGAATATTTACCCATGGATTATCGCTGGCTTACTATGGGTTTTATCTGTTTGTTCGGAATTGTAATTGGGCCGTGGGGCATCGTTTTTCGACGCTTGCGGCCGTTTCCGATATTCCTAGACGTTGTCGTCCTCGTGCCATTTTGGATTTATGCCGTATTTCAATCTGGGCTGCATATTGAATTGCCATAAAGGAATAAGCGTTGTTTGATGTTTTACTAGATTTGATTTGGGGCTCCCCGATAAACCTGTTGTGGGTCGTGGTCGGTACTGCGCTGGGAATCGCGATTGGTGCCATTCCAGGGTTGACCGGAGCAATGTTAATCGCGCTAACGTTACCGCTTACCTATTCGATGGCACCTGCGGAAGCGATGGTGTTGCTGATTTCCATGTACGTTGGATCAATATCTGGTGGTTTAATAACCGCAACCCTGTTGCGTATGCCCGGAACCCCTGCTTCGGTGATTACGACTCTCGACGGATACCCGCTGGCTCAATCTGGAAAGCCTGGTCGAGCTTTGGGACTGGGGATCATGTCTTCATTTGTGGGAGGGATGATCTCGTGGGCGTTTTTGTTGTCGCTGGCAAAACCTATTTCGGTGATTTCAATGAAGCTCAGTCCCTTTGACTATTTTTCGCTGGTAGCGGTCGCACTCGTTTTAATTGCTTCGGTATCCGGTAAGTCACTAATTCGTGGCTTGTTTGCGGGCATGCTCGGAATGCTCGTTACAATTCCCGGTGAGTCACCTGCCACTGGAGTCACTCGCTGGACGCTTGGCGTTGAGCAACTCAATGGTGGTTTTGCGCTGCTTCCCGTACTCATCGGCATGTTCGCGGTTAGCCAAATCATCCATGAAGCAGCTAGGCCGCCCACCAAGATAGCAACAATCGCTGGAAGTACCGACGGCGTTTTGCTGAGTCTAGCGGACTGGAAGCGACATTTGGCGAATATGTTTCGAAGTTCGGTAATTGGCACTTGGGTGGGCATTTTGCCCGGAGTCGGCGCTAATGTTGGCAGCGTAATGGCTTATTCAGCGGCTAAAGGAATGTCCAAGAAGCCGGAACTGTTTGGCAAGGGTTCCGAAGAAGGAATTATTGCCAGTGAGGCCGCCAATAACGCAACAATAGGGGGTGCCTTGATTCCCTTGGTAGCGATGGGGATTCCCGGCAGCGTCATTGACGCAATATTGCTCGGAGCTTTGGTGCTCCACGGTTTACAACCAGGAGCGTTGTTGTTTCAGAATGATCCCGACATTGTTTACACGATTATCATGACAATGCTCTTAGCGAACATTGCGATGTTCGCGATCATGGTCGGTACAGCTCGTTGGATCGCTAAGCTTGCAGTAATCCCGCGTCATCTTTTGCTGCCGATCGTGATGGCATTTTGCGTCGTTGGTTCATTTGCATTGAACAATCGACTATTCGATGTATGGGTGATGTTAGGGTTTGGCTTGGTCGGGTTCGTGTTGGATCGCACCAAAATCCCCTTAGCACCTTTTGTCATTGGATTTGTATTAGCTCCTATCGCCGAGGAGAAACTAGGCTCAGCACTGCAAGCATCTGGAGGCAGTTACTTACCGCTGTTCTCGAGCCCCGTCTCGTTGGTGTTGCTGTTAGTGGCACTGGGTCTAGCCATTTTTCCTGTAATCAAGGCGTGGCGGGCTCACGGTCCTACGGAAAACAAAGCGGGGGGTGATGTCGATGAGTAACAACCACTATGCGATATCGATATCAGAGATTGAGGATGCGGTTAAGCGTTTAACGGGAGTGGTTCACCGCACGCCCATTGCGACCTGCCAGCAACTTGACGAGGTCGCAGGCCGAGAAGTATTTATAAAGTGCGAGAATCTACAAAAAGTGGGTGCGTTTAAATACCGCGGCGCAAGTAACGCCGTGATGCAGTTGAATTCAGAGCAAGCCGCTGCGGGGGTAGTGACGCACAGTTCAGGAAATCACGCTCAGGCTTTAGCACTTGCCGCCCGCCAGCGAAACATCCCCGCGTGGATTGTAATGCCATCCAATGCTCCCCAGATTAAACAAGATGCGGTTGCGGATTACGGCGCTTCGATTGTGCTTTGCGAACCTACTTTGGAAGCGCGTGAAACCACCGCAGCGGATATTGTGGCACAGCAAAAAGCGACATTTATTCATCCCTATAACAATGCGGCTGTAATGGCTGGACAAGCGACGGTTGGGATTGAGATACTTGAGCAAGTAACACAACTTGATGCGATTGTTGCACCGGTGGGCGGAGGTGGTTTGCTGGCCGGCATCACCCTTGCCGCAAAAGCACGTAATCCTTCGATCCGCGTGTACGGTGCCGAGCCAACAGGAGCGGATGATGCGTGGCGTAGTAAGCAAGTGGGTGAGTTGATCCCTCAGACGGGCCCAGACACGATCGCAGACGGTCTGCTAACGAGCTTGGGAGATTTGACTTGGCCGGTAGTACGCGATTTAGTCGATGATATTATTTGTGTGAATGACGATGAAATTGCGACCGCCATGCGGCTGATGTTGGAGCGGGCTAAGCTAGTAGTCGAACCATCTGGAGCTGTTGCCTATGCCGCAGTTTGTAGCACCGCTTTCCGAGACCTGCCCGATCAGCTCAGCTTGGGCCGCGTCGGTGTCATTGCCAGCGGTGGGAATCTTAATTTCGATAAGCTACCTTGGCAAACCACCGATTGAACTGTGCGACCTGCTCAAGGCGTGATCAAAAGAGTCGCAATGACGGCAGCGGCTATTGCCAACAGCACCCAAGGCAACAGTTGTTTAAATGGAATGTCACGCGAGACTCCTTGGACTGTGGCGGAATGGGAGTCGAATGCGAGTTGTAGACGGTTTAGTTCCAACTGATACCGTGATTCGTCGTCGGTCCAATCGAGTTTTAGTTCTGACATCACGCCCTGAACGGATCGCGCATTATGGGGACGTTGATATGGGTCTTTGTGTAAGAGTTGTACAATGATCTCGCGTAATGACTGCGGACAATCTGGGACAAGATCTTCTAACGGTCGGGGGTCATCTTTCAAGTGTTGATCGAATATTTCGGCAAAGTGCTCGCCAGTGAACGGTGGTCGTCCTGCTAGCAATTCATAGAGTAAACATCCAAGCGCGTACAGGTCTGCTTGTCCAGTAATACCGCTCCCGCCCCTTATCTGTTCAGGAGCCATGTAGAGCCAAGAGCCGACGGTCATTCCGCTTTGGGTTAGGTCGGATTCCCCGCGGTCTAGTGCAATTCCAAAATCGCCAATTTTGATATCGCCTTGGTAGGTCATAAATAAATTCGACGGTTTAATATCGCGATGCACAATCCCGTGGTTATGTGCATGTTGCAGCGCCGAGCATAGTTGAATTCCATAGCGGATTGTCTCTTGCCATGTCAGTTTACCGTGCGTTTTCAGCATTTGCGTCATCGTGCCACCCGGCACTGCTTCCATTACGTAAAACAACCGACGGTCGTGTTTCCCACCGCCGTAGTATTGCACAATGTTAGGGTGATCTAGTTTGCTGAGAATGAGCATTTCCCGTTCAAACCGCGAGACCATATTTGCATCGTCGGACAGTCCAGGAAGCAATAATTTTACCGCACAGGGTCGTTGTGTCGATTTCTCGATGGCATTATAGACCGAGCCGGCTGTGCCGATTCCAATTACGGTTTTCATCTCGAATTCGTCAATTTCGCGTTTCACGTGTTAAAGCTCGTTGGTCTATCAAAAACGTTGAAATAGAACGTATCTAGGCGATAGAGAGCCAAGCATTATTAATGCTTGGTCCCCCCCAAATTGGTTTTACGGAATTGCACCGGTTTCTGTATAATGTAACGTAATTATGATGGAAATGCGAAAACAACAAAACACGGAAAGTCAATGTTTTGGCCCGCTAGATCGCCGCAGTTGGCTGAAACTTGGGGGCCTCGGAGTTGGCGCGCTCTGTTCAGGGTTCGCTCCATCGATGCGTGTGTTGGGCGAGAGCCGAGTGTCAATCGTTGACGGCAACGGATTAACGCTACCGCAACTCAACGACGATTTTTCAGTGATTCTATTTTGGGCCAACGGCGGTCCGAGTCACATTGATATGTTTGACTTGAAGCCAGACGCTCCGAGTGAATATCGCGGCCCCTTGCGGCCGATTCGTACAAACGTTCCAGGCATCGAGATATCTGAACAAATGCCGTTGTTGGCTAAGATCGCGGACAAATTTACGCTTCTGCGTAGTCTGCAGCATCAACGAGCGGAACATTCTGGCGGTACGAACCGTTTATTGACTGGGTATTCATCCGTCCAAGCTAACCTCCCGAGATCTGAGTTCCCAGATATGGGTAGCGTGATTGCGAAACATGGCGAAGCGGAGATCACCGGGAGTCCATTGTACGTTGCGAACACTCCGAGTTACGGTGCGGGCGCCGCGTATCTGGGACCCTCCTGCGAAGCCTACATGCCGAGTCCCGATATGCAAACGGCAAGCGGCGCAAATCAATATACCCCCGTTCCCATCTATCGAACGACGAACTCCGCAAACGATTTGACGATCTCCAATGATGGACTGGTCAATTTGTCACGTCGCCGCAGTATTTTGAATAGCCTCGACAGTATGTCGCGGGACATGGATAGCACTCAAATGATGACTTCCATGGACTTGTTCCAACAACGCGCGATGGCGATGTTAGCGAGCCCAAAGACAAAACGGGCGTTCGATCTGTCACTTGAAAAAAAGGCAACCCGTGAGCGTTACGGAAATACGCACTGGGGGAAAAGCCTCTTGACCTGTCGACGACTGGTCGAAGCCGGCGCTCGCTTTGTACAATGCCAAGCCACATTTCGGTTGAAGGAAGAAAACGGCAGAACGTCGACTTGGGATGACCATAGTGTCAACGCCGATATTTTTAAATCGTACGGCGAAAAAATTCCCGTGTTAGACCGCGCTGCGTCGGCGTTAATCGAAGACCTGTCGCGACGAGGTTTAGACAAGCGAGTGCTGTTTGTGTTTTGTGGGGAATTTGGAAGAACGCCGTTGATTCGTAATCAAGATGCTAGCGGTCGCCCAGGACGCGATCATTGGCCACAGGCAATGAGTGTACTCTTAGCAGGTGGTGGACTGAAGATGGGACAAGTGATCGGTGCTACTGGTCCTCGCGCTGAAGAACCTGTCGAGCGGATAATGGATAGTAACTGCTTGCTTGCTACAATTTACAAGAAGTTTGGCATCGATACATCACGCTCTTTTTTAAATAACAATGGGCGCCCCATCCCAATATTGACCGATGGTGAACCTATTCGCGAGTTGTTTTGATGATTTACATGACGCGGCTATCGGCACTAGGTCTTGTTATGTTTCGATACTATTCAATTGTGCTACACTGAGAGTTGGGAATGTTGATTAAGATTAGGAAAGCATTGGGCGGTCATTTGATGAAGACAACAAGCAAATTACGAGTTTTGTTGATTGTTAGTTGCTTGGCGACTGGGATTTCTGCTGCGGAGCAACCTACTTTCGATTTCAGACGCGTCCGGGCGATCCTGTCGAGCCAGTGTTTCACCTGCCACGGACCAGACCCCGCGGAACGGCAAAGTAATTTGCGGTTGGATATCCCAAACACCGTTGGTGATCAAGCCGGCTCACATTCGGTACTGACGCCAGGCAATCCACTCGAAGGCGAGTTGCTGCGACGGATTCAATCGAGCGACCCCGATGAGCGAATGCCTCCGGTAGAATTTGGCAAGGGATTATCGGCTGAAGAGTTAGACATCCTAAAAAAATGGATTGAGTCCGGCGCTGAATATAAACGACATTGGTCGTATGCCGCTCCGACGAAACCTGATACTGACGCGTTGGCGAAATCTAAATGGATTCGCAATGAAATTGACGCGTTTGTTCTCACGCGGATGAAAACGCTGGGCCTGCAGCCCAATAAAGAGGCTGACCGCTACGCCTTAATTCGGCGTTTGTCGCTGGACCTAACCGGCTTGCCTCCCTCAATACAGGAAGTAGATGCGTTTGTTAGTGACTCAAGCGAGCAGGCATATGAGAACCTTGTGGATCGCTTGCTGTTATCGAAAAAATATGGCGAGCGGTGGGCGGCGATGTGGCTCGACCTCGCACGCTACGCAGATTCTGCGGGCTACGCTAACGATCCGCAGCGAACTATTTGGCTCTACCGCGACTGGGTCATTAACGCCTTTAATACCAACATGCCATTTGATCAGTTCACGATTGAGCAAATTGGCGGAGATTTAATAGACGAAGCTAGCGAACAAAACATCGTGGCAACTGCCTTTCATCGCAATACCTTGACGCAAAGCGAGGGCGGGACAAATGACGAAGAATTCCGAAATTCGGCGGTTGTCGATCGAGTTAATACCACCATGCAGGTGTGGATGGGAACTACGATCCGCTGTGCTCAGTGTCATAACCATAAATACGACCCGATTTCACAAGAAGAGTACTTCAAGTTTTTCGCATTTTTCAACAATACCGAAGACGCGGACCGTGCAGATGAACAACCGTTGTTGAGTGTTTTTACCGCTGAACAACAGGACTCAACGAGTCGCTGGCAAGATGAACTGGAAACGTGGAAGGGAAAAATTCAACCGTCCGTTGACCAACTCGCTCAACAGTTGGCAAGTTGGCGCAGCGAAGCCAATGACGAGGTGCCGTGGCAGGGGTTGGTTCCTACTACTCAGACATCGACAAGCGGTGAAACTCAATGGACCGTGTCCCCCGCCGGTGTTATTCAATCGAGCGGTAATGCGCAAAAGGCCGAGTCGTACGAACTGACGTTTAATTCGTTGCCGGAATCTATCACCGCAATTCGCTTAGAAGCGTTAGCCGATGAGGCGTTGCCTGCCGGAGGACCTGGTCGGGCCGGTAACGGGAACTTTGTACTTACTGAATTTTCAGCCTTAGTCGGTGCGCCCGCCGATGAATCACCCATGGGTAAAATCGTTCGTATTGATTTGCCGGGCAAGCAGAAGATCATTCATGTGGCTGAAATTCAGGTGTTTAGCAAAGGTGAAAATGTTGCATTGATAGGCGTGGCGAAACAATCTTCAATCGGGTCTGGTGGTGAAGTCAAACGGGCCAATGATGGAAATACCGATGGCAATTATGACGCTGGATCTGTTTCTCATACGGCAACTGAGGACAACCCTTGGATTGAAATTGAGTTAGCAGCAGCGGTAGCGATCGATTCGATCTCAGTTTGGAACCGCACGGATAACGCGCTGCAAAAACGCCTTGATGGATTTGAGTTATCGATTCTTGATGAGCAGCGTGACTTAGTATGGAAAAAGGCTTTCGCCAAAGCTCCTAATAAAAACGTTGATGTTGAGATTAGCGGGTTGCTGCCGGTCGTGTTTGCGTCCGCTTCGGCAACATTTGAACAGCGTGAGAAGGGGAAGATCGGGCAGTTTTCAGTCGATAGTGCGATCGATGGCGATCGTACTCACGCAACTGCCGGTTGGGCCGTCGGCGGTGCACTTGGTCAAGATAACACTGCTGTCTTCGTTATCAAAAAACCTCTTAAACCTAAGCCTAATACAACTCTCAAATTGATATTGTCGCAATCCTATCCCGAGCATCCGTTGGGAAAATTCCGGATATCTATCACGGACGCCACGGGAAATGTGGCCGTACTTCCGCAGAGTATCACCGCGCTGGGAAATCGCAGTTGGGACAAATTGGAAGCGAGTGAACAGGAACTGGTGCGCGAGCATTACCAGCGTAACGTTCCACCTGACGCAGCGGTTATCAAGAAGATTGCGGAATTAGAAAAATTCATAAAGGATGTGCGACCGACTACAGTTCCTGTGATGAAAGAGTTGATCGGAGACAAACGCCGCAAAACAAACATACAGGTGCGAGGTAACTTTGAAGTGGTTGAAGGCGAAGTATCTGAGGGGACGCCAGCGACATTTCACCCGTTCCCAGACGGCGCATCACGCAATCGCTTGGAACTTGCTCGCTGGCTTGTTGATGCTAAAAACCCGTTGACCGGTCGCGTAGTGGCTAATCGTTATTGGGAGCAGTTATTTGGACAGGGAATTGTGAGTACCAGTGAAGAGTTTGGCATCCAAGGGGAGTTGCCGACGCATCCGCAGTTGTTGGATTGGTTAGCAGTGACGTTTACGCAAGATTATAAGTGGGATATTAAACGGCTATTAAAAACAATTGTCATGTCGGCAACCTATCGCCAAAGTGCAGTGGTCACGACAGACCACAGGAAAAGGGACCCGTTCAATCGGTATTTAGCTCGCGGGCCTCGATTTAGACTTAGCGCCGAGATGATTCGTGATCAAGCGTTGTCGGTAAGTGGTTTGTTGAGCGATAAGATGTATGGACCTTCGGTTCGACCCCCTCGTCCGCAGTTGGGTTTAAAGGCGGCGTTTGGTGGTTCTACGGATTGGGCCACTAGTGCTGGTGAAGATAAATTCAGGCGCGGTCTATATACCCAATGGCGGCGAAGTTTGCCGTATCCGTCGATGGCTACGTTCGACGCGCCGAATCGAAATGTATGTACAATTAGCCGCGGTCGTACGAATACTCCACTGCAAGCACTCGTAACACTTAACGACCCGGTTTATGTCGAAACAGCACAATCCTTAGCTCGCCGCATCATTGCCGAAGGTGGCGATAGCATCGAGTCACAAGCCATTTACGGCTTTCGTTTAGTGCTTGCACGTCCTCCTCATGAAGCGGAGCGTACGAGGATTATTGCTTTGTATGAACAAGTCGCTAAGCAGTATGCGGGCGATTTGCGCAGTGCAAAAGATATTGCGACAATGCCCATTGGTCCGCTAAACGAGGGCGTCGATTTAGTTTCTGCGGCTGCGTGGACCGTGGTAGGCAATGTACTTTTGAATCTAGATGAAACATTGGCAAAAAGGTAATTCAATGAATCCATTTACCGAAAATTTACAAATACGAACTCGCCGCCACTTCATGCAGAATTGCGGAGTGGGTCTGGGTGCCATGGCAATGCATTCGCTCGGGGGAAACCCAGTGGCTCAAGCCGACGAGACAACTAATCCAGCAGCCGCAAAAAGAACACACTTTGCCGGAAAAGCAAAACGAGTGATTTACTTGCATTGTGCAGGTTCGCCACCACACCTCGACCTTTTCGACTACAAACCTGAACTCGTTAAACGTACTGATGAACCCTGTCCGGACGAGTATTACGAAGGCAAGAGGTTCGCATTTACCAGCGGACGCCCGCTGCTGCTTGGGACGCCTCAGAAATTCCGGCAACACGGTGACAGTGGGCAGTGGATGTCCGAAGCCTTGCCCAACTTGGCGAAAGTCGCTGACGATCTCACGATTGTTAAATCAATGAATACCGAACAATTCAATCACGCACCGGCTCAGTTACTGATTTACACCGGTTCACCCCGCTCGGGGCGGCCGTCGATGGGAGCTTGGACGGCTTACGGCCTCGGCAGCGAAAATAGAAATCTACCAGGGTTCGTCGTGTTGATTTCCGGGGGTGTCGCGCCCAGCGGTGGAGCTGATAATTGGGGCAGTGGATTTTTACCTTCGGTCTATCAGGGCGTACAGTGTCGCAGTAAAGGTGATCCGGTTTTGTATGTCTCCAATCCTAAAGGCATCGATCGCAATATGCGACGTATAAGTCTAGATGCGTTGAGGGACTTGAACCAGTTGCAAGGCGAGGAACTAGGGGACGCGGAAACACAAACGCGGATCGCACAGTATGAATTGGCGTTTCGCATGCAAGTGTCCGTACCAGGTGTAATGGATATTTCACAAGAGACACAACATACGCTTGAAGAATACGGAGCGAAGCCAGGTGAATCGAGTTTTGCGAATAATTGCCTGCTCGCGCGGCGGCTAGCCGAAAGTGGCGTTCGATTCATTCAACTGTTCGACTGGGGCTGGGATTTCCATGGTACGAGTGCGGCGATGGGGATTCAAGGTGGATTGCGGACGCGTTGTAAACCGATGGACCAGGCGGTAGCGGCGTTGATTAAAGACCTTAAAGCCCGTGGCATGTATGACGAAACATTGGTGGTTTGGGGAGGTGAGTTTGGTCGGACACCTTTTAGAGAAGGCCGTACGGCGAAAAGCAATGTGCTCGGGCGTGACCATTTCCCAGATTGCTTTACCATGTTCATGGCTGGCGGCGGAATGAAGCCAGGCCTCAGTTACGGTAGTAGCGATGAACTTGGATTTACGGTTGCCGAAAACAAAGTGCATATTCACGACTTGCAAGCGACAATACTGCATTGCCTTGGAATGGACCACGAGCGTCTGACCCATCGTTTTCAAGGACGCGATTATCGACTAACCGATGTGCATGGCAATGTAGTGAATGCTCTGCTCTCGTAGAACCGAGTTCGCCTTCCCCCTTCGCTTAAGGAGCCATCATGCAGGACATTCGTGTTGCCGCTGTAAGTATCAATAGCCCTCTTGATTCGGGTTCCATGATGCTTGATTGCCTCGACCAATGGACAGCCAAAGCAGTTGATCAGGGAGCGGAGCTGATTCTGTTTCCCGAGTTGCAATTGTTTGGCCATTGTAACCCGCGTACTTGGGAATTGGCGGAATCTGTGCCGGCGGGTGATGCGACGCAACGATCGATCGAAATTGCCAAGAAACATTCCGTAACGCTTTGTATCGGAATTAGTGAAAAAGAAGATGATGTGGTTTTCAATACGCAGTTTCTAGTTGGGCCAAATGGGTTCATTGGGAAACAGCGGAAATTGCACCTGTCGCGGGATGAGGTATTGTTCTACAAAGGTGGCCGAGAAATTCCCGTATTCGATATTGGTAAATGTCGTGTCGGGATGATTATTTGTTACGACAATCAACTGCCTGAGATGGCGCGAATACAAGCGTTGCGTGGAGCGGATGTACTACTAATGCCGCATGCCGCACGCATTAAAATGTGGGATGAAACAGCGGATTCTATGGCGGCAGCTCGACAGCATACACACGAATATTTTACTTCCTGTTATGCGCAGCGGGCACGAGAAAATGCATGTTTTGCTGTCTTGGCAAACCAGGCTGGACGAGCAGGCTATGTCGAAACATATCCGCAGGATTCTCCAGCGCAACCTCATCACTGTGGTGGGGCGTTGGTGTTCGCGCCAGATGGAGAATTGATCGGTAGTACGCAAACGGACGTCATTCAGGACGAAATGATTGTTGTTGATTTGTTGCAAGAACGTATCGCCAAGGAACGTAGTTTACCAAACTACACTTTAAAAACTCGCCGCCCCGAGCTGTATCAAGAATTGGTCAGCGAGCAAGTTAAATGTTGAAAGTCCACTCACGATAGCGTTATCAACAATAGCATTTGATCATTTTTAAGACGCGGCTCTCAACCTCCGCACACGGTTTTTGGTGTTTTTGAATCGATTCTGCTATTCTATGGGTGTGCATCATCGCAGGAAATGCCACGAAATATAGAGTATCAAAATGAGTATTTGGAACTGGCAACAAGCGTTTAATGTAGTTGCTGCGGGTTTTCAAATCTCGCTCGGTGAAGCGGACACCCCAATATTGAAATCGCGGTTTATTGGACCACGTGTTGGACTGAAAAACCTGTATTTCAAGATCGAGTCTGCCAATCCAACCGGAAGCTTTAAAGACCGTTATGCGGCGCTCGCGATTTCGCATATGTTGGCCAAGCAACAGACCAAATGCTTAGCGACGTCTAGTGGCAATACGGGCGCGGCGCTGGCCGCTTACTGTGCGTTGGCAAACATTGAATGTCATATCGCCGTGGTCGAAGATGCTCCCACCGGTAAACTCCAGCAAATGCTCGCCTACGGAGCGACGATCCACAGAGTCGAAGGATTTGGGACGCAACCGGAAACCACACAAGCAGTTTTTGACGTGCTGGAAACTGCTTCTGCGGCGGACAATATCGCTCTACAAATAAGTGCCTTTAGGTACAGTCCTCTAGGTATGGATGGTCTCAAGTCAATAAGCTATGAATTGCAGTCGCAACTACCACACGGTATCGACCACGTATTCTGCCAAGCTGGCGGCGGCGGCCTAGCGTTAGGCGTGGCTCAAGGGTTTCTGGATATTGCGGTGTCCGACGATAGCTACTCACCTCCTCAAATTCATATTGTCCAACCGGAAGGAAATGACACGATGGCCTCCGCGCTGCGATTTCCAAGTGATTCACCAGCCGCTGTCGATTGTTGGACTCGTATCAGTGGTCTGCAGGTGGCTAGTGTTGTCGATGGGACAGAGGCCGTTGCAGCTTGTCGTAAAACCAATGGCAACGGGTTTCTTGTTATCGATGATACGGTATGGGAGTGCCAGCGGACGCTAGCGGAGGCGGAAGGCGTATTCTGCGAACCAGCGGGTGCCGTGTCGGTTATGGGAGCGATTACGGCGTTCCAAATGGGGCAAATAAAGGCGGAGGATGTTGTGGTTTGTCCAATCACTGGCAGTGGGTTTAAAGACCCAAAGAGTGTAAGTCGAATGAACGAAGACAGAGATTGTCCTGTTTTATCGCTGGAAAAAATGCAACAACTCTTGGGACAATGACGGGAAAGGCTCATTCTCGTCTTTTGATAAACGCGATATTCCTTGTAGAATATGTGTATAATGAATGAAGGCAATATAGCCGTGTGGACTAACAATTAAGGTTGTTTTACTATGCTTAAGATTTTGGATCCAAGTGATAAAGGGAAAACACATTGCGACGGCATGTCGCGGCGTAACTTCCTGCAAGTTGGCGCACTAGGTGCTGGCGGGCTTACATTACCAGGCTTACTTTCACTTGAGGCACAGCAAGGGATCGGCAATAATCCGAAGTCGGTTATTTTGGTTTACTTGGTCGGCGGGCCACCGCATCAAGATATGTTTGACCTGAAACCCGACGCTCCGCGAGAAATAGCGGGTCCGTGGAAACCGACTGCCACTAACGTAAATGGCATTGAAATCTGCGAAGCTTTGCCAATGATGGCACAGCGCATGGATAAGTTCACTGTGATTCGCTCGCTCAACGACGCCCAAGCGGGCCACGACGCCGTTCAATGCTACACCGGAAGGACCAATGCTGGTCAGAAGCCGGCCGGCGGATGGCCTCAATTTGGATCCCTCGTTAACAAAATTCAAGGCCAACACGTTGCTACGACCCCAGGCTTTATTAGCCTCTGCTATCCCTGTACACACGGTCCATATAATGAACCCGGACCTGGCTACCTTGGGCCAGCCCACGCTGGTTTTCGACCACTAGGCCCAACCCGTAAAGATATGATTCTCAACGGAATTACAACGGACCGTTTGTCAAATCGTAAAGCACTGCTCGCTAGCTTTGACCGGTTTCGCCGCGATGCGGATGCCAGCGGTACGCTCGAGGGTGTGGATGCATTTACCGAACAGGCGATGGGCATTTTGACCGCCTCGCGATTAGCGGAAGCGCTTGACCTTTCCAACGAAAGTGAAGCGACACGTGAACGCTATGGCACTGGGAATCCGAAAAAATTTATTGACGCTAATGGTGCACCACGTGTTCCACAGAGTTTTCTCGCCGCACGGCGGTTGATCGAAGCAGGGGCTCGTATCGTGACCGTCAATTACAGCAAGTGGGATTGGCACGGTGGACTCAATGCAGAAGGCCGTGCAAACAATTCAATCTTCCTTCGTGAAAAAGAGGATTTCCCCATCTTTGACAAAGGCATAACAGCGCTGATTGATGATCTATATGAACGGGGATTGGATAAAGATACGGCCGTACTTGTATGGGGCGAATTTGGTAGAACCCCAAAGATTAGTGCGAAAGTTGGTCGCGATCATTGGCCTCGAGTTGCTTGCGCTTTGATGGCAGGTGGTGGTATGCGGCATGGACAAGTCATCGGTAAGACCGATCGTATCGCTGGGGAACCCGTAGAACGCCCCGTTTCTTTTCAGGAAGTGTTCGCAACCCTATATCGTCATCTGGGAATTGACGTGCGGACCGCTACGGTGCCGGACCTGCATGGTCGTCCGCAGTATCTTGTGGATCCAGGCCAAGAAGCAATTGCAGAATTAATCTAGGGCTGTCACCGAGGGCTTAGTTTCTGATAGGAATTTGCATGAATAAGTTGTTTCGTAGGTACGTTGTTTGGGTTTTAATTGTGGCCGTGGTTAACATGGCGTTGGTTAACTCAATTGTTATGGCGGCACCGATAACTATTGAATTGCATAGTGGCAATACTCCGCAATCTCAAGCTATGTTGACCACCTACCTCGCTGACGAACCTAATGGGATATCGGTTCTGATATGCCCTGGTGGGGGCTACAGTGGTTTGGCAATCGAACCTGAAGGGCACGGCATTGCTCGGTGGCTAAATCAACATGGAATTACTGGTTTCGTGTTGCAATACCGTATGCCAATGGGCCGAAATACTGTCCCTCTCGAGGATGCGCAAACGGCGTTAGCGGTGATTCGAGAACACGCCAAGCAATGGGGTATACATCCTCGAAAAATTGGCGTGATGGGATTCTCTGCTGGAGGCCATCTGGCTTCTACAGTATCAACTCATGCTCGCAAACGATACGAACGGCCTGCGTTTAGCGTTTTGGTTTATCCGGTGATTAGCTTCGGTGAGCATACACACGGTGGATCACGAAAAAATCTACTTGGAAACGATCCCAGCAACGAATTGATTGCGCAATATTCCAATGAATTGCGAGTGAATCGTAAAACGCCTCCGGCATTCTTGACACATGCGATAGACGATACTGTGGTCCGTAAAATTAACAGTGAAATGTATCGTGACGCCTGTTTGGACCATGGAGTACCGGTTGAATATTTGGAGTTGCCCAACGGAGGGCATGGCCTTAACGGTTACCAAGGGACTTCCTGGGATGCTTGGCAGGAGGCCTCTATCCTGTGGATCAAAGGTCTATGGTAAACCGCTACTCAACATTAAAAGTGGTCGATGGGTCCAGAGGATAGATTGGCCGTGGTAGTTGTTGCCAATTAAAGCCTGAAATATCGCTCATAGTAGCACCTTGAGTGTCGACGCGGATGATCTGAGAGGTCCAGTCGGCGTAGTATTGAAAATTGCTCGCTGTTTTCAGAACGATCATTTTTGCGTTGCTGGGATCAATGCCGAAATGCTCATACGTGGCTGGGTGATTACCGCCCACTCCATATGTTTCACTGACTACGATTTGAATACTGCCCAACGTCAGTACAACCGCGCGGCCCGCGCTAAAGGTATCCCTGCCAATGCAGGCTGCCTGAATTTCACCCCCACCGATTGCACTGACTTGCACCATAAGCCTAACTGGCGTGCTATAGCTACCGCTCTGTTTACCGCCGAGTTCAACTTGAATAGTGCTCCCCGTACCGACCGCTATTGCTTGTGCGACAACTTCTGGGTCAACCATCGTTAGCAAAACGGGTTGTTGAACTTCCTGTCGGATAATTTCTTTCAACAAAATCGTGGAGTCTCCAGGTGCGCCTCCAAAAACGCTGTCGCCGGTATCTGAGAGAACAATCAATCCCTTGTCGGCTTCCAACGCTTGTCCAACGGCATCGGCCGGCGGTACGCTTTCCTGTATCAAAAACCTGTCACGCTGGTCCCAGGCAAACTGTGCCAAGCGTCCGGCGTGTTTTTCTGCTAAAGCCATGTCATTATTGGTGACGACCGAAACTGCCCAACCCCCTTCCGGAACGTCAATCCACGGTTGCATCGGAAATGTGGAAGCGGACGCAACACCTGCGAGCGATTCGATTTCGCGGGCGAGTTCAAACCACTCTCGCATCGGTCCCGCGGGTCCAGTTAAGAATTGCTCTTGATGCGTGATTAGTGGTATCTTTTTCCATGCAATTGTCGGAGTTAGCGTGCCTTGTAAGATGTTAAATAATAATGTGGCCGCGAGTTGCCCTGTTTCCCTAGGGTGATGCGGTTGCGTCCGATGCGCGACGAGGGCATCACAGTTTTCGACCATCGCCTTGGTGAGGTTTGCATGGTGGTCCAGTGCGAGCACGATTGGAATAGAATCGCCGAGGATGTCTCGGCAAGCGTGCAATAAATGTCCTTCACAATCCGCATGCGAATCCGCAACAGCCGCACCGTGTAAATCAAGGTACAAAGCGTCAATTCGGTCAGCGCCTTGTAAGGCAGTTGTAATTTTCTCGACGAAATGTGCGAGGGTTTCATCGGTTAATGGACCACTGGCACCTGCCCAACCGCGAATGATAGGAATCGGCTCCCACGCGAGATTGATTTTACTGGCGGTTTCCATGAACCCACCAACGGCACCCTCAGCAAACCCATGGTTGCGGAATGCATCGCCTTCATACAATCCGAATTTCTCGAAGGTATCCAGTGTGGTTTGAGTGGAACTGAAGCTGCTAGTTTCTTGCCCGAATTGAGCAATGGCGATTTTCAATGCAGGCATAGATGGCAATCAGAGCAACTCATGAATCGGTTCTGGATCGTCCAGCACCGCCGTGGGACGTCCAGCTAAATCAAGAATTTGTAAGGTCGGGTCAATGCCCATGCATTTATATACCGTCGCATGGACATTCGCTGGTGTCAGCGGTCGATCCTGCGGACTTTCACCTTTGGCATTGGTTGAGCCGACGATCTGTCCCCCGCGGACTCCGCCTCCACCCATTAGACAAAACATTGAGTTACCCCAATGGTCGCGGCCAGGTGTACCTTTGCTTAGCGGAGGGCCACCGTTGCCACCGTTATTAATTCGTGGGGTCCGACTGAATTCCCCGCACAACATGACCAATGTTGTTTCTAGCATGCCACGTTGTTCTAGATCTTCAAACAGACTGGCGACGGCTGCATCTACGCGGGGCAGGTTACTTTCGTAACCCGACTGCAGATTCCAGTGGTGATCCCAACCACCAAAGTGCACCGTCACAAACGACGCACCGGCTTCGACCAGTCGGCGTGCCAGCAATGTGCTTTGGCCCCATGTATGACGACCGTATTGATCGCGTGTCTTGTCGTCTTCTAAACTCATATCAAAGGCAACTCTTGATTTCTCACCCGTAACGAACGAGTAGGCTTGTTGGTCAAAACGGTCGAGGGCGTCGAAGGTCCCCCGTGTTTCGACTTGCCGCGAAATCTTGTCAAGTTGCCCGCGGAGTTCCGTGCGATCGTCTAAGCGGTCGACGGTCAAGCCTGATGGCAACACCATGTTTTGTACTTTGAAGTTGTCGCGATTCGGATCGCCTTGCGTTTGAAATGGATCGTACTGGACTCCTAAAAACTTCCCGCCAAAATAGCCTGGTTTTAATGCCACACTTGAGGCTACAGGTACGGACACGTAGGGTGGCACATCGTGATGCATATGCTCTCGCTGTCTAGCGACGATAGCGCCTAGGCCAGGAAACTTACCGATTTTGTTGGCACCACTGACGCCCATCGCTTTGCTCGTTAGCATCCGGTGTGCGCCGGCAAAGTGGTCTCCAGTTCCGTGTGACAACGAACGTACAATGGAAAACTTGTCAGCATGTTTTGCTTGTTTAGGATACAACTCGGTGATGTCAAATCCAGGAACATTTGTATGCATCGGTCGCCACATGCCGCGGTATTCAACCGGAGCATCCGGCTTCATGTCATACATGTCCATATGGCCGGGACCACCATCGAGCCAGATGAGAATGGTGGAAACCTTTTTGGCACCCGAGGTGGCGGTGGACGCAGCCTTGGCGCGTAGTATATCCCCCAGTCCTAGGCCGGCCATACCAGCGACACCCAATTGGACGAAACTTCGCCGTGATACCCCGTCACAATATCGAGCTGACTGAGAATTCTGTTTTGCATAAAGACGTAACATACCGCTGGTCCCTTAATAGAGTTGCAACAACAATTCTAAACGTAGTGAGTTATGGACTTCACTTTCAATAGTATCGACCCAGACATTGTACCAAAATCAGATTTGTAGTGGCAATGTGCATTATATCGTAACAACCTGACTTGGATTAGGGATACACGGTGTTGCTGCTATAATAGAGGGTTAACTAACCCTAGAGAGGGGTAGCCACGCTCTAGGTTTTGCATTGTTGTTAAAAAGGCGCTCGAATAAGATGTATGTCATGCGATTAATTGAAAACGTACGAGCCGGGTATTCATTCCTTGAGGGGATAGCACCCTATAGTTCGGGAGTGATTGCCGCACCCGGATATGAAATCACCCATGTTACTTTGGCGGTATCGTTACCTTGGGAAGAGGGTATGCAAGCCGCCCGCAAATATGTGCAAAGCCTAGGGTTATCACAGTGGTCACTGTGCGGATTCGAATTGCGTTGCCCACAACCACACACCATGGACGGCTTTATTGACTTCAATGCAGGTTATCGCGCTGTGCTGCAAGATTGGGATATGTATGTTGACGGCGAGAATCCCATTGCTAGGACCAACGTCTCACCTGTGCTAAATTCTCCCAGTGAAACGATGCTTTATGGATTCTCTGTATGCCAGGAAAGTCAAATCGATTGGAACACGTTTGTGATTGCTGGGGGCGGTGAATTAGTGGGAGGCTTACGAAACGGCGCCATTGTTTGCCAAGGGAAATCTGATCAAGCGGCGATGTTAGAAAAGGCACGAACTGTCGCACGTTTAATGAAAACTCGTTTAGACGGATTAGGCGCAAACGGCGAACGTTTATCCACAATCGACGTCTATACAGCCCACAATCTCCATCCGCTGATCGAAGGGGCGATTGCCGCAGAGATCGGTGAGGTTGCTCAACGCGGGTTGCAGTGGTTCTATACGAGGCCACCGATCATCGACATTGAATTCGAGATGGACATGCGAGGCGTGCAACAAGAACGAGTCGTTGACCTCGAGCAGTGATTATCCCCCGCTAAGATATCAATAACATTGAATCAATTGGGTGGAATATATTTGTTCATTAATTCCACGTAATCTTCGCGGACCGGTGCAAATACATCCATGACGACAGCGGGACCGTCAACGGCAACCGCTCGATGGGGGACGTTCGATGGGATGAGGAACATGTCACCGGCATTGCAAATACGTGTTTCATCGCCAATAGTAAGTTGCACCTGACCTTTGATGAGCATGCCACCTTGTTCATGGGGATGGTGATGCATTGGTATTTCACCGCCTTCGTCCATCTCTAAATATGAAAGCATCATGTTTTCGCCGTGTGGAGTCCGCAATCGGCATCCGGGAGTTACTTCTTGCGCTGGAAAATCATTGATGTCGATGAATGGCATGGGGTCTCTGGGGGCTGCAATTTGAAATTTGTATCTGTTAAACTTAGTTCCAGTTTAGTCTATATTTGCTCGGGAGTAACTGATGAAAAAGTGGTGGTTAGTAGTTGCAGTTATCGGTTATTTGATGACGATTACGGGAAGTTCATTAGAGGCTGTTGAAAAGGATTCTTCCTATCGAGTAACTTCAGTGCCGAAGAAATTCGGATTCGACTCATTTTATAAAAAACATGTCAGCGCCAACGGATTTCCGATCATTGGCTCCGAAAAAGTTGATGACTATGCGTTACGTGAAGCTGCCTACCTTGTGAATATGATGCTGCGTCAGCGACCAGATGTGCGGGACGCGATGATTGCCAGTGGTTCGCGGTTAGTCGTGATGGCTCACGATGAATTCACGACGGATATTCCTGAGCATTCTAGAATGACACCCAAGGATTGGTGGGATGCTCGCGCACGTGGTTTGGGAGGATCCCAAACGGATCCTGTTTGTTCTTGTGGCGAAGAAAATCTGTTGTGCATGCCGGGAGATCCCTATTTCAAAGAAAATATTCTGATCCACGAATTGGCTCACAATATACACTTGCGGGGAATGGTACGAGTGGATAAGGGGTTCGACACGCGTGTCATAAAGGCTTACGAGTCGGCAATGAAAGCAGGGCTATGGAAGCCAAAATATGCGTCGGTCAATAAAAATGAATATTTTGCGGAAGGCGTGCAGTGCTGGTTCAATAATAATCGTGAAAACGATCATGACCATAATCATGTAAACACTCGCCTAGAGTTAAAGGAATATGACCCGGCCTTGGCGTCATTGTGTGAGGAAGTATTTGGCCGAACTAAATTAGAATATACTCGCCCCGCAACGCGTATACGTGGGCACTTAAAAGGATTTAGTCCGGATAAATTACCGACATTTCAATGGCCTGCTAGGCTGGATAAAGTGCGTTTGGAGATTCAACAATCAGCCGCGAATCGTGGCAAAGATAAATAGGGGAGACGGAGTTAGATGGTTTGCATAATTAGACGACAGGTTGGCTTGGCGGTTGCGCTGTTAGCGTGTGTATTAACGTCGACAAATACGGTCACCGGTGAGGCTGCGGAGGCAGTTCGCAAGAAGCCGAATATTATTTTGATTATGGCAGATGACCTCGGCTACAAGGAATTAGGCAGCTACGGACAGAAGCTTATCAAAACTCCCTTTATCGATCAGCTAGCCAAAGATGGCATGCGGTTTACACGTGGTTACGCAGGCAATGCAGTCTGTGCACCGTCGCGTTGCGTCTTGTTAACAGGTCGCCACCCTGGGCACGCATGGGTGCGGAACAATGGGGAGGTCAAACCGGAAGGGCAGCGTCCTATTCCGGCCAGTGAAGTGACGATTGCTGAATTATTGGGTAAGCATGGTTATGCATGCGGCGCTTTTGGGAAATGGGGTCTTGGATTTCCAGGATCAGAAGGGGATCCAGTGTTTCAAGGCTTCGATCGCTTTTTTGGATACAACTGTCAGCGGCACGCTCACTCTTACTACCCTTCGTACTTGTGGAGCAACAGAGAGCGTGTGCAGCTAAACAATCGTCCTGCCGTCGGCGGGCACGCCAATTTTAGTGACGATGAGGATCGCAGTGACCCTCGTAGTTATGACCAGTTTAAAGGGCAAGACTATGCACCGGATCGCATCAACGAACAGGCTTTGAAGTTTATTCGCACGAACAAGGACCGTCCATTTTTCCTTTATTATCCCACCGTTATTCCACACGTCGCCTTACACGTGCCGGACGAGGAATTGAAACCTTATTTGAAGCTTAACTGGAACGATCCGCCCTTTACCAAAAAGAAAGGTTACGGATATACACCACACTTTACCCCCCGCGCGGCCTATGCTGCCATGATTACTCGCATGGACAGGTATATCGGGAATGTTATGAATCTCGTAAAAGAACTAGGACTCGAGGACGACACGATCATCGTGTTTACCTCGGATAACGGCACCACGCATTTGAAGGAGGAAGTGGATTACGATTTCTTTGATAGCGTTGGTGAGTTGCGTGGCCTCAAAGGTTCACTCTACGAAGGTGGGATTCGTGTGCCGCTGATCGTTAAATGGCCCGGAAAAATAGCAGCGGGTTCCAATAGTTCGCTAGTGACTGGATTGGAAGATTGGCTGCCAACGATTGCCGACTTAATAGACCAAACATCTTCCGTGCCTCAAGGACTCGATGGTATTAGTGTTGCACCGACGTTGCTTGGTAAACCGCAAGAGGAACGTGAGTTTATGTATCGCGAGTTCTCTGGGTATGGCGGTCAACAAGCGGTGTGGATGGGGCCGTGGAAAGGTGTTCGACAAAATCTGTTGCGCAAAAACAATATGAACCCTTTGGAAATCGAACTATATAACTTAGATAAAGACGCCAATGAATCTAAGAATGTTGCTGCCGCGCATCCGCAAGTTGTGGAGCAAATTCGCCAATTGATGAAGAATCAACATACGGCGAGTGAATGGTATCCGATTCCCATTTTGGATAACTAAGTGATTTGCTTATGAGTGTTATTAGAATTGGCATTGTCGGATCGGGTTTCATGGGGCGGACGCACGCCGAAGCGACTCGCCGTGCTCCTGGAGCTGAGCTTATTGCGATTGCCGGAGGTTCCCGCGCGGTCGGCTTGGCCGCTGACTATGGCGTAACCTATGAGGAATCCGTCGAGGACTTAATCCGTCGTACGGACGTCGATGCGATTGTCATTAGTACTCCGCACCATCTACATTTTTCCCAAGCCATGGAGGCTGCTAGGAATCAAAAACATTGTCTTGTTGAAAAGCCGCTGGCTACGGAGGTGGCTGATTGTGATGCCTTGATGACGGCGTTTACTGATGCGGACCTGACATTGGCTGTTGGATACCATCAACGTTTTCGTGAATCCAATGCAACTGTTAAACGGTTGCTGACTGCCGGTGCCATTGGACGTGTTCGGTGTATTCAGATGTCGGCGTTATTTGACATTACTGAACTGCGAGACGCAGACGGGTTCGGTGGGAAATGGGATTGGTGGACTGACCCGGCGAGCAAAGGGCATATCTTGAACAGTGGTCCACATAATATTGATTTATGTCGGTGGTGGCTAGCAAGCGACGTGGTATCGGTCGCGGCAAATTGCGGCACGTTTCGCGAGGAAAACCCCAACGAAAATACAACGATGGCCCTGTGGACGTTTGCCGACGGCACGATGGCTAGTTTTTGGTCGTCAAGTGTTTTGCCGGCACCTGGGTTCACAGGCGAAGATTTCCGTTTTCGCTTGATGGGCGACGAGGGAATTATTGATGCGTCGCCGTTTGGCAAGATACGCCTCGGTAAAAACGGGATCTGGGAAGACGTTTACGAGCAACCCGCTGTACCTCTGTCTGATCCTGATTTAGCGTTTGTTTCCGATGCTAGAATGCAGGCCTATCGGGACCAATTACAAGCCTTTGTAGATAGAATTCAAGGTCAATCGACGCTGTGTGGAACAGCCGAGGATGGGCGACAAGCGGTCGTCACGATTGAGGCGATGTTACAGGCGTCTGCTACTGGTCAAGTCGTGAATGTTTAAGGATGAAGTCGACGATGGGCGTCGAGTCCGTTAAGCCGTGCGGGTGATGCCCGACGCCTGGTTTACCGATGAGTGTGATCTCGCCTCCCAGTTCTTTGTACCGCTTGGCAATCAGTCCTGTATTCTCTTTCCACGGAACGACAATGTCTGCGTCACCGTAGACATGTAACAATGGCACGCCGGCTTTGGCGAGTGGACCAAGCGTGTCCACGGGATTTAGCTTGTAGTCGATTGCCTCCTGCTCTGTTTTGAAATCAAATACTCGTTGAACCCGTGCCCATTCACCGGCGGATCCCTTACCGGTTCCTTTGCCACCAGGCCAGCTTTTGAGATTCAAGGCTGGAGCGTCGCCGTAGATGCACGCGACCCGAGTAGGATTTGCCGTTGCCCAGTTGTAGCAGTAAAATCCTCCACGACTGAGTCCCACCAAGGCGGCTTTAGTCGAAAATCCGTATTCTGCAGTTAGTACCTGATAGAATTCGTCCCAGTGTTTAACAGCTTTGGGGCTACCAAACAAATTCGGCACACGCATATAAACGATATGGAATCCTTGCTTTAGTAAAGCTATATCTGGTGCGGGCTTGTGTCCAAAAAACTCACCGTGCCAGACCCATGGTTTTCCGCTGGCTACTTCAGTCGGACATACAACCAAGACAGGTTGTCCGTCAACGACAAAGTCATATTTTTGGAAACCATGCCAATCCGAGAGTTTACCGGGGAATTCCGCGGCGACACTAACGGTCCCGACTGCTATCAAAACAGTTACGGCGACAACGGCTTTTGCGAATCTCATATGCTCTTACTCGTCCAGTAGATCGACTAATGGTTTTTCGATGGACTCGGCCCAGATGAGATATCCCTTGGGACTAAGATGTAATAGGTCTGGCATTATCTCCCGAGTCAATGTACCGTCGTCGGTCAGGAAATGTGCACCGATATCGAGATAATGCACGTGTTTTGAATCCGCAAGATTCTTGAATATCGCGTTAGCACCTTGATTTACTTTGCGACGCGCATCGTCGTTGTTAGTACCTCGCGGGAAGACGCCGAGCACCAAGATTTTAGTTTTGGGTGACATCTTGCGGATTTGCTCGACGATGACCTTAACGCCGTCTGCAATCTCTGCGGACGTGTTACTGCCAGAGTTGTTTGTGCCAATCATAATAACAGCGGCTTTTGGCGTGATGTTCTTTAGATTGCCGTTATCCAGTCGCCAGATGACGTGTTGCGTACGATCGCCACCAATTCCAAGGTTTACCGTATTACGGTTTGCGTAGTATTTTGCCCATACGTCTTTGCCACTACCTTCCCATCCTTGGGTAATCGAATCGCCGATAAAGACGAGGTCTACTTTACCTTGTCCGACACGTTTATTGAAACTCTCGTGTCGAGTTAACCATCCACCAGTGCGTGGTACAGGTTTGATCGCAGAATGTGGTTCTTCTGCTGCTGTAAAGGTCGTAAAGGCGATGAGCAACAAAGGAATACAAAATAGACGAATGGTTTTCATGGTGTGGTCCGGATGTTAAAGGTAAGGAATGTCCAAGTGTTATTGTCTTATAAGTGACACGAGAATTGTAGGGGTCGGGACCCGCTGAAAAAAAACCGCTGGTCGTGCTTCGCGTCAGCAGATCCCCACGGTACTCTTGGTCACGCAGATTTGCGTGTGAAGACCCAATCAGTCTCGTTCGATTCGGACGGATTAAACTTATAGCCGTCTTTGTCGAATTGCTTTATTTGTTCGGGGTCTGTCAAGCGATTGCGGATTATGTATGAAGTCATTTGTCCACGTGCGACTTTTGCGAAAAAACTAATCATTTTGTATCCCCCGTCACGTTTTTCCTTAAAGGCTGGTGTGATGATTTGGGCATTGAGGTCTTTCTTCTTGATCGCTTTGAAGTACTCGTTAGATGCTAAATTAATCAGCGTATCCGAGTTGGTGTCCGCAAGATCTGAGTTGAGTAAATCAGTTAGCGTCGACCCCCAAAACAAATACAGGTTCTTTTCTTTTTCGATTGCAACACGGGTTCCCATTTCCAAACGGTAGGCTTGCATCAAATCGAGCGGGCGTAATATTCCATACAATCCCGAGAGGATTCGTAGCATATCTTGTGACGCAACAAAGTCGTCGGGGCTCCACTGGGCTGCATCCATTCCAGCGTAGGCTTGGCCCTGAAATGCGAGTACGGCTTGCTTGGCGTTGGTTTTAGTAAATGGTGTTACCCACGATTGAAATCGGTCATAAGTCAAGTCCGCGATCTTGTCGCTTACACCCATTAATCCAGCAATTTCATCTGCATTAAGACGTTGCATATCATTGATAATGCGTTGAGAGTGTTGCAGTAGTCGAGGGGTTGTGAATTCACAGGTAAGTGCTTGCGGCTCGTAATTAAGTGTTTTCGCAGGTGATAAAGTGATCAGCATAATGTTTGCCGTAGCAGGGGTAACTCTCGAAGGCATCTCGTTGGTTTGTTATCTTTTATGCAATATAATCCACAGCTAAGCGTATAACTATCAGTCCCTTTACTTTTTTTTCAACGAGGAAGCTTCAATCCGATGCGAAATGTGCTCACATCTATGCTGCTGACTGCGTTGTTCTGCCTTCCCGTGCACGCTGCCGAAACGGAAATTGACATGTCCGGAAAGTGGCACGGAACACTAGCTGTTGGTGGGGTTAAGCTGCGGATTGGTTTAGAAATTGTGCACAACGGAAATACTCTCAGCGGAAACATGTATAGTTTCGACCAGGGAAGTGGGCCGATTGCGTTGGAAGAAGTGAGATTTGATGGTCAGCTTTTTTCTTTTCAAATAACTCCCCTCAAGGTAAGTTATACGGCCGAGGTTAATGATTCCGGAAATGAAATGAAGGGTTTGTTTGTTCAGGGACTTCCAGTCACCCTAATTTTTAAAAGGGTTGACGAATTTCCCCAGCCTAATCGACCGCAAGAACCGCAGGAACCTTTTCCCTATGACATCATCGAAGTTGAGTATACAAACAAAGAGTCTAGTGGAACCCTTGCTGGCACGTTGACGTTACCACCGGGACGTGAACGGGCTCCGGTAGCACTCCTGATAACCGGTTCGGGGTCTCAGGATCGGGATGAGACGATTTTGGGGCACCGCCCATTTTGGGTGATTGCCGACCATTTAACTCGCGCAGGAATCGGGGTGCTGCGTGTGGATGATCGAGGAGTCGGGGGAAGTTCTAAAGTTTCCTCGGGAGATACAACATTGGAATTGGTTACCGATGTCGAGGCCGGAGTTCAGTTTTTGCAAAGCCATCCTCGAGTTGATAAACGAGCCGTTTGGTTGATCGGGCATAGCGAGGGTGGAATGATCGCACCGATGGTTGCAGCAAATGACCGACGATTGGCTGGTATTGTGTGCTTGGCAGGACCTGGAGTGTCCGGAGCTGACATTCTGGTTGAACAAAATCGTTTGCTACGGGGCGCTGCCGGAGTGGATAAGAAAACGTTGGATTGGTTTATGCCGTTGTTCAAAGAAACCATTGATTTAGTGTTGGCAAATCCAAGTGATGCGACGGACGCAACGTTTATTGAAAAGCGGAAGGCCTTAGTTGCAAAACATATGAAATCTGCTCCGGCGATCGCCAAACTGGCTGCAGCACAGATTAATATAGAAATCGAAGCGATCGGTAAACAGTTGAGTAATCCATGGATGAGGTATTTCTTGTCGCTCGACCCAGTCCCAGCCATCCAGAATACTCGCTGTCCAGTGTTTGCGGTGTTTGGAGAGAATGATCTTCAAGTGCCTCCTAAACAGAGCGCGGGGCCGTTTGAAACAGCATTGCAATTTGGCAAGTGCCGAGACTACGAAGTCAAAATCTATGCGGAACTGAATCATTTGTTGCAACATTCCAAAACCGGCGCTATCAGTGAATATGGTACGATTGAAGAAACAATTTCACCGGAAGTGTTACACGATGTGACGGAGTTTATGCGGAGTCGTTTGTAATACGATCGCCAATCAACATAAACTTACACGAAGAAATACGCTAAGTGTTGTCAAAAAGGAATTCGATGAGAGCCATCTTAACTACGACGTTTGCATTTATGCTTTGTGCGTTTACGATGACGCCTACCAGTGTGGCCCAGAACAGTTTCACCGAATGGCGTGGAAAGGATGGCGTCGGTCATACCGACGCAAAAAACCTGCCCGTGAAATGGAATGCCACCACAGGGATTGCTTGGGAGGCACCGGTCGCAGGACTGGGTTGGTCAACTCCGATTGTTGCCGATGGAAAAGTTTGGATAACTTCCGGGATTCATACACCAGCATCCGCTGAAGAACAAGCTAGACGACGTAAGACGACTACGAATTCGCAACCGTTGATTATTTCTAAACATGTGAGTTTGCGAGCGATCTGCTTTGACTTAACATCCGGAAAAGAGCTACATAATATAGAAGTGCTCGCGGTGGATGATCCGCAGATAATACACCGCACAAATTCATATGCGACGCCCACTCCTATTCTGGAGGCGGACGTGCTGTATTGCCATTTTGGCGCTTTAGGCATGATTGCATTGAATACAAAAACTTTAAAAATTGAGTGGAGCAATACAAATCTCTCAGTCAAATTCGAAAATGGCCCAGGGAGCTCGCCAGTATTGTGGCAAGATTTGTTGGTCTTGCATTGCGACGGTATTGATGAACAGTACATCGTTGCCTTGAATAAAAAAACTGGCAAAATTCAGTGGAAGACAGAACGGTCGGGCGAACTACATGAAAATCCGCAGTTACGAAAGTCTTATTGCACGCCCGTAATAGTGGAAATCAACGGGAACGATCAAATTGTCTCACCCTCCGCGGATTGGGTGTACGGGTATGACCCAGAATCTGGCAAAGAACTGTGGCGGCATAACTACGGCCAACTCGGGTTCTCTAATGCCGCTCGTCCAGTCATCGGCAACGGTCTGGTATTCGTCACAACTGGATACATGAAGGCTTCGATGTTGGCGTTAGATATTCAAACTACGGGCAGCGAACAAAAAGCGGTGGAAAGATGGCGTTTCGATCGGCAAGTCCCCAATGTGTCGAGTCCCGTGGTTGTCGGAAACGAAATATATTTTTCATCGGATAATGGAATTGTTACGTGCCTCGACTCGCGAACCGGCGATGTGCATTGGGTCCACCGCATGGGAGCGAGATTTTGGGCATCACCATTATACGCGGACGGTAAAATCTATTTCTTTGAACGGGACGGAGTCACCACGGTGATCGAACCGGGCGTCAAATATACCGAGCTTGGAAAAAATGAACTTAGCGGCACGTTGTTCGCAAGTCCTTCGGCGGTCGATGGTCGGTTACTAATTCGTACTGATACAACGTTGTACTGCATCGAAAAATAGCTTTGGCAAGATCAGCGAGCCGATTTCTCTGGTCCATCACTGCATGAGTTCGGCCTCGCGAAGGACGGTTTCCAAGCGGCTAATTTTTTCTGGGGACATTACTCTGGTTGGATTTCGAGGGTTCATGCCCTCGAATCCCATCAGGTTGAGACAGGTCTTAATGCCGCCTGCCAGATAGGGAAGCATAATCTCATCAATTAACCTGACTTGTTCCTGTAGCGGTTGCCCCTGATCGTAGTTTCCGGCCATGCCTAAATCGAGAAGCTCCTTTAGTGCCGCTGGCCAGATGTTTGCAAAAGCTGTCGTGGTGCCATTGCATCCGATCAGTGTACCGGACAGAATCATGCTGCCGTTGCAAATCCAAAAACGCTTGTCCGCCGGGACATGGCGACGGACCTGAGCTTCGAACCGCATGTCGTGATCCGTTACATACCCAAAGACGTTTTCCGATCCGGCGATTTCTCCAATTACTTCCGGCGTTGCTGCCGGCCTGGCAGCAATCCCAAAACTAGAAGGGGATGTCTGGTGCATTAATAATACCGGGACAGGGCAGCGAGGTAGAATCTCATGGAAGTAATCAGTCACGAGTGATTCCTCTCGAGGAAATCTTATCCGTAACATTTCCGCCCCGGCCTCAACGTAGTTTTCCGCTTGTCGCAGCGTCTCGATTGCCGAGGGACTGTCGATTCCGCCGATGCTGAAGGTCTCCCCTGCCAGACTGTCGGTAACTGTGCGTAGCAGGGAATTCCGTTCCTGCTCGTTCATTAGGAATTCTTCACCGGACTGGCTGCCGATCAGATAGCCGGAAATTGGTGTCTTTAGCCACCGTTGAACATTGCGTTGGGCTGCATCCAAATCCAGTTTGCCATCAGCATCAAACGGGCTCACCATGGGGAGGGTAACCAGTGGGTTGTTTGGTGGAATCGGCATGATGGTGATCGTTCTGTTAGTTTAGTTCAGCGTGGATCAGTTTGAGCGCGGATTTCGTTGGTAGTATAGACGTCCATCTTCAGCCCCACCTAAGTAATCTGGGATTCCATCACCGTTAAAGTCGACAACTGTAGGACTTGTTGTGTGGCCTTGGATACTCTGTTTGACTAAGGGTCCGGTATCGTGGAACGTCCACCGATTTTCCGTGGATTTGACTTGCAACAATAGATTTGCATTGCTGGAATTGACCAACAAATCGACCTGGCCATCCCCATTCCAATCCGTAGCCCAAATTTTTCGGCGTCCACTGCCCCCAGCGGATCGATAGTTCAGTTGTAAAGGTCCCGCTGCGGCACTGCGGACTCGATGATTGGGGTCCGTAATGGAATTGTTGTCGCCGTAAAAAACACGTTTAGGAGGAAGTAGAACAAGTTTTCCATCTTGTCTTTCGCGCTCATAAAAGCAGAAATAGCCCTCGTGATCCAGTGACAAAAGATCGGTGAGTCCATCTCGGTTCCAGTCGATGCCAATTGGGGTCGTTCGCCATTGCGTAGCAAGTTCATTGTTCTTTGGGTTCCACCACATCCAAGCGGGTTTGGTTGGTGCGTCGGTCCAAGCAACCTGTAAAGTTTGGGGCGCAGCAAGTTGTGGTTTGCGTGCCGTGCCAGTATTTTTCAGCAGCATTACTTGCCCCCAGATGCCGTTGACTAAAATATCTGGTAATTTGTCACCGTCCCAATCGGCAACGCTCAATGTCGAATAACCCCACTTTGCTTCCGCGGGTCCTTGAATGCTACCGTTGGGGCCGGCCATGATGCGAAACGTTACGCCGCCGGCTTGTAGCCTTATCGGCGCCGCCCATTTTGGAAATTCGATTTCTGGACCGCTTAGATTTTCAAAGAACTCAATATATCCAGCGGTGTTACCTGATAGCAAATCCATGTCCCCGTCGTTGTCCCAGTCATAGCCAACGGGTGTGGCAAGTGCCCCACATTTAAGAGTATCGGCTTCTTGTTGGAAATATTTAGGTGCTTTGAAAATTGGAGTATTGTGTTCGTCCAAGGCGCCGGTGTTTTCCACTAGAGCTACACGGCCATCCTCGTCGCCAACAATTAGGTCACTATCATTGTCGTTGTCCCAATCAAAGGCGACCGGAACAATCATTTGCAGATCCATCGTTAGGGGGTCACCGTTTTTTTGCCGCAATCGGGTGCCGTCGACGTAAACCGGATCAGTACGAGTTCCGGTATTTTGGAAATAGGTGAAGCCGTCAACGAATTCGCCACACAGCAGGTCTAGGTCACCGTCGTTATCAAAGTCAACAAAGTTTGGCGAGGGACAGCCATAGGTGTCGATCGGCCCGCTAGTGGTAGTAAGTTTCCGTGGTTCGGCGTAGTTTGGCGCGGCGGTGGTACCCTTGTTGCGAAATAACAATACGAATCCGTGTAGTCTGTCATTGGTCCATTCGCCATTACTGTCCCAAGCATCATCCCATCCGTAATAACTCCAGTCTTCAATGCCGACGACCAAATCGAGCTTGGCGTCACCATCGTAATCAACGTAACGCCACTGATTGTGCCTTACCTTGGGTCCCTTCGTTTGCGGTCCCGAAACTTTGTAGAATTTGGCATCGATCGAAAGCTTGCTTTGATGTGTCAAGCCAGATTTACCGAAGTCTGAATATTCAAATCCTGGAGTGAGTACGCGTAGTTCACCGTCAACGTAACTCGGCATTACATAGTGAACCGCGTGGCTTATCCGCTTGGCCGATTTAAAAACAGGATATGGATTCGCTGCCGTATCACCGGACGTATTCTCAAAAAACCATACACCGTTGGACGGTTTGTCCGGACACGCTACGAGCAGATCATAGTCCCCATCACCGTCCGCATCGCAGGGAACTGGCCATGCCCAAAGTCCCACGCCAAGGTCAACGGCCAATCCGGGATTGTTGTACTTTAAAGGTTGCAGTTGCTGTGCAGCACAAATAACAGGCAGCAACAAAACGACGACCAAGGTAGTGATGGTTTGTTTCATAGTCGCATTGTACGGTGTTTAACGTAGAGTAAATACATAGCTAATGATTTAGATGATTGGGTATTGGACCACCAATGTTTGCATTTGCAGATACAATAGGTTGTAATAGTTTAGTTCCGCTACGGATGAGGCGTAGGGCGAACCTAGGAAAATCAGATACCGGATATATAAACAGGAATCATAAATCGTGGCCACACCAAAAATCACTCGACGCCAATTCACAAAAACCACCGTCGCTGCATCGACGCTTTTCACCGCGCCAGCAATTCTTCGCGGCCGAAACCTGAATGAAAAGCTGGATATTGTCGTGATCGGGACTGGCGGGCGTGGAGGATCGAATCTTCGCAGCGTTGAGTCTGAGAATATCGTAGGTGTGTGTGATGTGAACGCCAACAACCTCGCATTTGGTCGCAACCGCCACCCCAATGCAGCAGCGTTTAATGATTTTCGAAAATTATATGATTCCGTCAAGAGTTTTGACGCCGCGGTAGTTAGCACTTGTGAACATACGCATGCGTTTGCGACGTTACCGGCGCTGCAAATGCAAAAACACGTGTATTGTGAAAAACCGCTAGCCTACAATATTGCGGAATGCCGCGTTATTCGTGAAGCTGCAAATCGCGCTGGCGTTGCCACTCAAATGGGAACTCAGATACACGCAGGTAATAACTTCCGGCGAGTTGTGGAATTGATCCAAGCGGGGGCGATCGGTGATGTAACAGAAACGCATGTGTGGGTTGGTCGTGCTTGGGGTTGGCAGCCTTCAGAAGCAGTAGCGCGGCAGCACAACGATATCGTGTTTGCGCAAAATCGTCCTGCGAAAGCAGATGAAGTGCCCAAAGGTCTGGATTGGGATTTATGGTTAGGACCGGCACCTAAACGGGCATTCAACAACGTCTACTTCCCAGGCCCTAAATGGTATCGCTGGTGGGATTTTGGCAACGGAACAATGTCCGACCTCGGTAGCCACTTCGTGGATCTGCCTTTTTGGGCTTTGAAACTGAAAGCTCCCACGACTATCGAAGCTGCAGGACCGGAAATAAATCGAGAGATTGCACCCGCATCGATGACGGCGACCTACACATATGAAAAACAAGGCGAACAACCAGCTACCACGCTAAAGTGGTATCAAGGAACCTATAAACCGCAAATATGGATCGACAAAAAGATACCCCAGTGGGGCAGCGGTATGCTATTCGTCGGAACGAAGGGAATGTTGTTGTCCGACTATGGTAAGCACGTACTGCTACCGACAGACGAATTTAAAGACTTTACACGTCCCGAACAAACAATTCCCGCTTCACGCGGACATCACGCCGAATGGATTCATGCCTGTAAAACTGGCGAGCCAACGACTTGCAATTTTGAGTATGCAGGTTGGTTGACTGAAGCGAATCATCTTGGGAATGTCGCCTATCGCGCTGGCCAGAAACTAATTTGGGACGCAAAAACGATGAAAGCCACAAACTGCCCCAATGCGGATCAGTTTATCCATCGCGAATACCGTTCCGGATGGAAGTTAGGTTAATCAGTGTCGGAATCGGTAGGAGATTGGTTTGTCTATATATTGCGATGCGCAGACGACACCCTCTATACCGGAATCACCAAAGATATCGAGCGGCGGTGCAAACAACATAACGCCGCCGTCGCCTCCAAGTACACTCGTGCGCGGCTACCTGTAGTGCTGGTCTATCAGGAAACGGCCGCCTCACATGGCGATGCCCTGCGACGAGAACTGGCAATCAAAAAATTAACCAGAACAGCAAAAGAAGCTATGTGTTCTTCCTGAACCGTGCCGCACTACCACTTAGCGCACCAAATTATACTCAGCTTGGGAACGAGTAAAACTCAAACACAATTTACAACGTAATGGCGTTACACTTTTGCTATATTCACGAAGGTGTGAACGTGCGGTAAGGCTCGGTAATTCCATACAAGACCAGGGCCTTCGATTCGCCAGAAGTGCCATCTCAGCGAGTCGGTTGTCTTGGAATCTTTGTAGAAGGCAAGTCGCAGTTTATCCATGCCGCCGTTGTGCTTGATGATCTCCATCACTTCGTCAGCGTCTTCTTGGCGATACGGTGATAAGACACTTTGCATAACCGCTTGCATCAATTCCTTTTGATCGGATGACAGTTGGTCGACTCCGATTCCAGGGATGTTGGCATGGTTTTTACGGAATTTTATTGATGGCCCATGTTCGCCGGGGCTACCGTCGGTCAGGCCAAGTTTCCGTTGTTCGGAATCCAAAGCATCATAGAACTCGTGGACTTGTTGCGTTTGATAGTGGTACACGTTACCCGTTGAGTAGCCGTCCGCTGAGTGACCATAATATAGCGGTCCAGCAAAGGCTGCGCCTGGTGCTGAGTTCCCATCACAGCGGATTGTTAGGTGGTGCGAGGTGAACATGAAACAATATTTGTTTTCATCCGTAGCATTGCCGAAAAAAGATGCGCCGCAGCCCTGAAGATTATTACTGCCGTCAAAGCGACCGCCACGTGTAATCTTGACATAACCTTCTTCGTCGCGTGTCATGGCTTTTAGGATTCGGTCGATCAGTTCTTGTTGCGATTTGCTGTATTGATCACCAATTTTTTTGCCACCATAAGGTGCGTTGTACATTCCGTGGCGAGTCAGCCCACCGTCGGATTTTTGATTGTATGCATATACATTGTCGCTTCGTTGCTTCGTAGACAGCGATGCATAAAGTTCTTTGATGAGTGATTCGGCAGGTTGTGCCGGAGCGGCGTCTGTGGCTGCCGGTTCATCAAAGGCTTGGGATTTTGACGCGATACTACTGGCGATTCCGATCGTCGCTAGGCCACCTAGGAAAGCACGCCGTCCAACCGTTGGGGACTGATCTAGTGGTGTGGTTTCTGTACCGGTGTGTTGGCATGATTCGAGTAGATTGCCTGCTGTTTCGGAAATGCACATGTCATCGTCCTTTAGTGGTAGGTGGAGTTTAGGTTGCTTGGATTATACCAAATTGAATTATAAATTGTGGGGAATCGGAAGTGTTTCCGGTTCTTAAACTTCGCGGACCAGTGTTACGACAACTTCGCCTTGGCTCGTCAAAGGATTGCTGCGTCGACACATAATCATCCCATCCGCCTCCGCACGGACTTCCGTGGCTGCCGCGGAAATGTCTTCAGGGTTATGGATTTGCGCGATGACATCCCCAGCCGCCACGGTATCTCCTAATTCAACAAATGGTTCGAGGATACCGCTGCAAGGTGCCATTATATAGTCGCGGCTATCCGTCCCGTTGACAACAATCGGTGGTTTGTCGGAAACAGTGATGCTCGGCTCGTCTAAAATGCCCACCCAGACAAGTAGATTGTGAATACAGTCGCGGGTCATGGCGAGGGTTTCTTTGCCGAACTGCGATTTGCTTCCCATTTCTGTGCCCAGAGTAATTTTCCCGAGTCCTTCTGCGTAGGAGGGAAGTAGCCCACTGCCGGCAACGTCGGCATAGAGGAATACATAGGGTGCGCCGGCCGCTTTGCCCGCTTCTAGCATGGATTGCATTTGCTGTTTATCGTCTAGTTCGTGCATATTGATCGAAGGGAGGAAGTGCATTGAGCTTCCGCCAGAGTGAATGTCAACGACCAGATCTGCCAAGGGGATAATATTGTGGGCAACATAGTGAGCGATTTGACCGGTGATATCGTCAGTGGCAGAACCAGGGAATGCCCGGTTCATGTTCTTACCGTCGATGGGCGATAAGCGAGTGCCAGCCATGGCAGCAGGTTTGTTGAGCATGGGGATTACTATAATGCGGCCGTTCACGTTTTCTACGTCAATGGTTCGCGCGAGATTTATTAGCGTGACTTGGCCCTCGTATTCATCTCCATGGTTTCCACCGGACAAGAACGCGGTTGGACCGTCACCGTTTTTGATGACCACAATAGGGATGTAGTATTGAGCCCAGCCAGCGCTGTTCGTGGATTGAGGAACCTTGAGGTGACCAAAGTGAATGCCCTCTGCATCTAAATCGATGTCAATTGTTAACGGGGAATCGGTGTTCGTGTTGTTCATGTTCAGGAGTCGTTGCCTAGTAGTTAAAGAATCAATTATAGCCGTACGCGCCGCCTGTTGTTCTTGCATAGGTTAACTTAGCTTACTAATTATCGACAATGCAGACAAAGAGATTTCGCAAATTAGGTGTTTGGGTGACAAAATAACGGGGAAGTGTCCCCAGCTATACATTAATGTTAGAATGCGCTCATGAAATATAATCAAACAAAAATCTACCAATGTCTGCTTGTGTTGGTTGTCGCGTATGGACTAATGACGTGTTTTTGTGTTGCCGATGAATTGCCTGCCGGGGTAACCAATACTCAGAACCCAGCAGATATATCACTGACGCCGCAGCAGTCGCTCGAGAAAATCACCGTACCTGCAGGATTCAACGTTTCCTTATTCGCTGGTGAGCCTGACTTGCGACGGCCGATTGCATTTGATTTCGATGACCGCGGTCGCTTGTGGGTCGTTGAAAACTACGCCCACCCCGTTTGGGATAAAGATAATCAATCTGATCGCATATTGATCTTTGAAGACACTGACAACGACGGAGCCTTTGATACGCGTAAGGTGTTTTGGGATAAAGGCCGCTACTTGTCGGCAATCGCGGTCGGGCATGGTGGCGTGTGGGTCGGCAACACTCCAGAGTTGACTTTCATTGCGGACAAGGACGGAGACGACGTTCCCGATGGACCGCCAGTTGCTGTACTAGATGGATTCCAGGTTTCGTCCAATAACGTACTCAATAATTTTCATTGGGGGCCAGACGGTTGGCTATACGGTGCAATTGGATTGTCGGAAAAATCCAAAATAGGTAAACCTCAGAGCGACGACAAGCAGCGAACAGTTATTTCACGGGGACTGTGGCGGATGGATCCCATAACCCACGATTTTGAAGTAATAGCGGATGGGATGGTAAACCCGTGGGGGGCGGATTTTAATCAATACGGCGATCTTTTCACGACCAATACTGTGATTGGGCATCTGTGGCATATCGTCCCTGGGATGTATTGTCAGCGGCGGGCGACCGAAGGTGATTATCAATACGTCTATGAACGCATACAATCCAATGCCAATCACTTGCATTGGGGAGGCGGGGCTTGGACAAGTTCACGTGAATCTACTGAATTACACAGCGTCGCGGGCGGCGGACATGCGCATTGCGGAGCGATGATATATCTGGGCGATAATTGGCCAGCCAAGTATCACGGCGCATTGTTCACCAATAATCTACACGGCAATCGAGTCAATAGCGACGTTTTGGTGCCACACGATTCGACGTACGTGGCGGAACATGCCGATGATTTCTTGTTTGGCAATGACCCTTGGTTTCGAGGACTTAGCATAAAGTACGGCCCCGACGGTACGGTTTTTGTGTCGGATTGGCATGACTTTGGCGAATGTCACGACAGCGACGGTAGCCATCGGTCCAGCGGACGTATTTATCGGATTTCATATGGTACGCCGAAAAACTTCCAAAGCGATTTGGGTAAGATGTCCAACATCGAATTGGGCGAGTTTCATGTTTCAACCAATGAATGGCTAGTGCGGCACGCACGACGGATCTTACATGAGCGTTACGTCGCTGGAAAAGACCTAAGTGATGTCGCTGAGTTGTTAAACAAACAGTTTGAATCTGGCAGTTCGATTGTCCAACGCCTACGGGCTATGTGGACTCTGAACCTTGTTGGTGGACTAAGTGAAGGGGCATTGGTGCGGCATCTTTTCGCTGAGGACGAGCATGTCAGACGTTGGGCCGTCCGGTTGCTGACGCCGACGAGTGAGGATGCGCACGCTGAATTAGCAAAGCTCGCACGGAGTGAATCATCACCAGCAGTACGTCTGGCCCTCGCCAGCGCAGTGCAACGGTTTGCTTTAAAGGACAGAGCACCTATTTTGTCAGGCTTGCTATCTCATGAGGACTACAACGACGATCGATTCCTGTCGTTAATGATATGGTATGCGTTGGAACCGATGATTGAATTAAACCGCGCGGCGTTCCTTGAATACGCCACTGTCTCGCAAATTCCTTTGTTGTCGCAATACGTCGTACGACGGGCATCCGATACCGAACAACCACAACTCGATGACGTCGTTGAAACGATTTTAGGTGCACCGAACAGAACGACAAGAAAGCATATGTTGCGGGGGTTGTTGTCATCAATAACCAAGCACGGAGCCCAACCGATGCCCAAAGCTTGGAAAACATTGATGGTTCAAGTGTCGCGCGACGGCACGCAAGATTCTCAGCTCTTGGTGGCTCAGCTATCGACATTGTTTGGCGATAAACAATCTATCGAGGCATTAAGGACGTTGGTTGATAATGACACGCTGCCTATAGAAAAGCGGGTATACGCGTTGGAATCATTATTGCAGGTGCCAGATGCAGTTACTGTTGAGTTGCTTCACTCGCTAGTGCAAACAGGACATGTGTCGGACGATTCCGAAGGTCTGCGTTACGCGGCGTTGAAGGCGTTGATTAACCGGAATGATAAAGGGACGCCAGGTGTCTTGTTGCAAGGGTACGTCGAGTATTCCGCTGCTGCGAAGCAAGCGTCAATCGATGTATTGGTGACGCGACAGGAATACGTAAAACAAATGCTGACCGCTGTTGAAACGAATGTTATCGATCGGGAGGACATTTCATCCTTCGCGTTGCAACAGCTGCGTTCGTTTAATTTATCCGATGTAACCGATAGGATTACGAAGATCTGGCCCGTTGAGAGTGATGTGTCAAAGCGTGCCGCAGAAATTGTGCGTTTGCAGGGACTGCTCTCGAGCGAATTTATTGCACAAGGAAATGCGGGACAGGGCAGGTTGATTTTCGAGCGTACCTGCGTTCGCTGTCACACTTTGTTCAGCGAGGGCGGGCGGGTCGGTCCGGACTTGACTGGTTCAGGCCGTAAAAACGTGGATTACTTGATTCATAACCTGACGGATCCAAGTTCTGTAATCGACCCAGCCTATCGGTTGACGACGATCATTACCACGCAAGGACGTCTACTCAGCGGCTACATCACCTATCAAGATGATCGTGCCGTGGTGATACGAACGCAGCAGTCCGCTGTTAAACTAGCGATGAACGATATTGATGAAATGGCTACGCAAAAACGGTCGATGATGCCCGATGGCATGTTGCAAGTTTTTACAGACGATCAGATTCGCGACTTGTTTTTGTACCTTGGCGGCCCCTCGCAAGTCGCATTGCCCCGTAAGCCAGACGATAATTGACTGTGCCGTGGTTCATAGGCGTTGGCAAATGTTTTTGATTTAAGGATGAAATGGAAAGATGAAAGCTATCAATAAGGCCGGCTCTGCTTTTTTGTTGTTGATGTTGTGGTTCAGTGGTTTCCCTGCAGTGGCCGCTCCAAAAACGAACATCATTTTAATCATGGCCGACGACATCGGTTATGAGTGTTTTGGCTTTGCTGGAAGTAATCAATACAGTACACCTCGGTTAGATCAGTTGGTAGCCGCAGGAATGTCGTTTACACATTGCTATTCGCAACCGTTATGTACGCCAAGTCGAGTGAAGCTAATGACTGGCTTATCAAACGTACGTAATTATGCAGCATTTTCAGTTCTCCGGCAGGATCAGAAAACGATCGGGCAGTATTTTCAGGAGAACGGTTATCGCACTTGCATCGCCGGAAAATGGCAACTGTACGGCGCCGAACATTATGCAGAACGGTTCCGCGGTAAAGGGACGATGCCAGCGGACGCGGGGTTTGACTCGATGTGTCTGTGGCAGGTTGACAAACTTGGCGGCCGTTTTTGGAATCCACTGTTGTATGTAGATGGTGAGAACAAACAGTTTGATGCCGATGAGTATGGTCCCGATATTGTGACTAAACATATCACCGATTTTATCGAGGACAATCGCAGCAAACCATTCTTTGTGTATTACCCGATGATTCTTACGCACAGTCCCTTTGTGCCTACGCCCAACAGTGCAGATCGGAAGTCCAAAGATAAGCAAAAGAATTTCGAAGATATGACGACCTATATGGATATGCTTGTAGGGCGAATTGTAGACAAGACTCGCGAAGTTGGTATCGCTGAGAATACACTAATTCTATTTGTAGGTGACAACGGTACCCATGTATCGATTCGATCTCGTCTTAACGGCAAGGAGATTCGGGGTGGGAAAGGGAAAATGACCGACGCGGGAACACGCGTTGCCTTCGTTGCCTATCAACCTGGAACCGTAGACGCTGGTCAAGTTAACTCAAATTTAATTGATTTCTCGGACTTCTTACCCACAACGCTCGAGGCAGTTGGGGTAGCACCTCCCCAAAATATCGACGGCCGATCTTTCCTGTGGCTGTTGCACGGAAAGACAGGTGAACCTCGGAAATGGATTCACATTTTCTATCATCCCAGACCGGAAAAGGGGATGGCGCTCGCGTTCGTGCGCACTCAGCGGTATAAACTGTATCGCGATGGCCGCTTTTTTGATGTGACAAACGATGTTAACGAAGAAAGTCCATTAGGGGCTGGTTTAAGCCGGCAAGCGTCCGATGCAAAAACGCTATTGAGTGAAGCACTCAAAACTATGCCCGCTTATGGACAAATGCTATTAGAATATGGGAAACGCAAATAGACTTAAGACGTGTGGGACTGCCTCGATTCAAAATTTATATCTAAAAACTTGTAAATCGGATATTGGCCTGTATACAATAGATAAAAGTTTTAGCTATTTCCGTCTTTGAAAAAGGTGATATGTAATGCGAATCGAGTATATATCTTCAGTTCTGGTGATTCTAGTAACACTGACAATCGCTGATGTATCAGGGCAGGCAAGGGACACGGACAAAACGCCAGAAGCACAATACAGTGAAATGGTTGCGGAGTTTCGAGCTGAACAACTACAGTTGTCCAAAGCTTTTCGAGAAACAGAGGACAAGACCGAACAGGTTAAGATTCGTAAACGCATGACGACGATGGGGCTCGATTATTCTCCACGTTTTTTGAAAGTCGCGACGGATTATCCTGATAGCAAGGCTGCTGCAGATTCATTGGTGTGGATCGTGCAGATGGGAAATCGCAGTGGTAGTCGCGATACGGGGCCAGCATTGAAACTCTTGGCCAAAGATTACGTGAAAGATGAGCGGTTGGCTTTATTGTGCCAAGGGTTACAACGCACGATTTCAGCAGATGTGCAAACCTTTTTTCAGGCAGTCATCGATCGCAGTCCTCACCGTAATGCCAGAGGGATTGCGTGCTTCTCCTTAGCGTATCAAATGCAAAAAACTGCGGATCGTGCGCCTGGGAATCAGGCAATTGCTGAGAAACTATACCAGCAAGTGGTCGACGAATATGCCGATGTTAGCTATTTGCGAGGTAATCTAGGCGACCGTGCGTCGGGGGCATTGTTTGCTGTGAAAAATCTTGGCATTGGCAAGGTTGCACCGGAAATTGAAGCCGAAGATATTGACGGCGTAAAATTTAAGCTAAGCGACTACCGCGGAAAAGTCGTGGTGTTGGATTTTTGGGGCGATTGGTGACCTCCTTGTCGGGCTATGTACCCGCACGAGCGGTCGCTCGTAAAGCGTCTTGAAGGTCAACCATTCGCGTTGCTTGGAATTAATAGTGATCGCGATCGGGAAGTTTTGAAGAAGGTCATGGAGAAGGAAAATATTACCTGGCGCTCGTTTTGGAACGGTGGCAGCACTAGTGGACCGATTTCTACTAAGTGGGACGTTCACAGTTGGCCAACAATTTATGTATTGGACCACACCGGCGTTGTGCGCTATAAAAACGTACGCGGAGAACGCATGGACGAAGCGGTTGATGCGTTGCTAAAAGAACTCAAGGACTCCAAGTAGAAACCGACTAGTCACACCCCTACTCAACATTTAACTCATTGAGGCATATCGAGATGCGAATAAAACATAAGACGTTGGTGCTTTTTGCGATTTTGAGCTCTGTGGTGTTCCTGCAAACATCAGCTTGCACCACTGTAGTTCCCGCGAAAGCGCTTAGTATTGGCAAGGTTGCACCGGAAATTGAAGCCGAAGACATCGACGGCGTGAAGTTCAAATTGAGCGATTATCGGGGAAAAGTCGTGGTGTTGGATTTTTGGGGTGATTGGTGACCACCTTGTCGGGCTATGTACCCGCACGAGCGGTCGCTCGTAAAGCGTCTTGAAGGTCAACCTTTCGCGTTAATCGGAATTAATAGTGATCGTGATCGCGAAGCGTTGAAGAAGGTTATGAAAAAGCAGGGGATTACTTGGCGATCATTCTGGAACGGTGGCAGCACACAAGGTCCAATCTCATCGGCATGGAATGTTCGTGGATGGCCAACGATCTATGTGTTGGATCACAATGGTGTCATTCGTTACAAAAACGTCCGCGGTGAAAAGATGGACGAAGCAGTTGATGCGTTATTAGCCGAAATTAAAAAGGGTAAATAACAAAGGCCACGAATTACCACGAATAAAGTACCCTCAATCATCGTAATCGTTGGAGTAGCGATGTCACTTGCTTTTCGAAAATTGCCTGCCAGGCTGGATCGAGGATGCAATCGCTGTCTTCTTGAGCGCCACCCACATTGAGCAATTGCTTGGCGGTCGGAGCGTAATAGATGTAGCCGTTGGTGTAGCCGGCTACATACGTGTGCGGGTGTTTGGATCGCTCTTTAATGCCCAGACCGATGCGTACGGTGAGCTCGCCAGGAAAAGTAACCATCTCAAAGTCGCCAATCTTGAGGCCAATTGTCTCAACGGTGATTGTGCGTTTGTCTGCATCTAAATTTTGTTGTTGGTGCATGATGAGGAGTCGCAGGTTTGCTCCGAGTCGAGTGAGTTCCTCCATCGTGTAGACGTTACGCAAATAGGAATTCATGTTTCGACGGTTGGTGGCGTCCATGTTTTTCAAATCGGAGTGCCCCAGGCTTTCGTCGTGCAGATATCGACTGGCATGATAGGACGGAAACTCAGGATCAAGGTTGTGCTTAGCGGTGAGTTGTATGAATTGCCGCAAGTTGAGTGTGGTCCCACCGAGAGATTTGAGTAGTATTTGTTGTGTATGTTGCAGTTCAATTATTTTAGGCGCTAGGTTCGCTCGGGGAAGTTCGATCGTCTCGTGGATTAATTTGAACTTATTGGTGTCGGCCGTCTTTATTTTTCGTATACCCTTTAGTGTGCTCAGTCCAAGTAAATTGCCCAGCGGTTCAGCGTCTCGTGGATGTTCAATGTCTTTGTAAGAAATTGGATTAATATCACCGCCACATCCTTGAAAGAATAGGGCAACGGCGCCTGAGCTTAGATTGTCCTCGATGACTTGCGATGAAAAACCGGTGATGTCCGCGGTGTTTTCACCGTTGGGAACTCCTTGAATGGGATGGCAAGCAAAGTTGTAGACGGCGGCAAGTGTGTCCCCGTTAAGTTTTCTAAGTAGTAAAATGCCAATTTCTGGATCGATGGGCCCCGTACCGGCAATGTCCTTGTTCGGGGGTAACGAATAGGCATGCCGCACGTCAATCTCACGCCCACTTTTGAGAAACATACGGCGATTTTCCATGATGCGATCTTCTGACCCCGAACCCACTCCGACGGTTACCTCTTCTAGGTTTTGGTAAGCTTCTGTAATCGCTTGGACAGTTAGCGATTCACTATCTGGCGATGGTGTGCCGTGACAGTGGCTGGCATTGATCAGAATGCTTGTACCATCAATTCCCAGAGCTTCCTTCACTTTACGCCGTACGTTGGGTAAAAAGTCATTCTTGATGTAACCGATTTGTCCAATGGCAACGACATCCATTGAAACGAGAACGACCGTTGTGTTCTCACTTTGGATGACAAGTGCTCGTGAATAAAGCGGACTCGACACTTGCTTTGAATCCGGATGGGTAATGTCGACTTTGGCAGCGCCTGCACGTAACGCTGCTTGGGTGATAGAGCTACACCCAAATGCCGCAAAAATTAGACAGACTTTAAAGGTGGCGACGTTCGAAAATTTGATAGTGTTTTTCATAAAAGCCATTATAGAGAGTTATGGCTGTGTCGTGTGATTTAAAATCTTACCCTTTGCCGGTGACTTTCTTAAATGTCATGTCCCGTGAAGAGCGGACTGATAATTTCACCCTGATTCAGTCGCATCGGTCGATTGAATCGATCATGCACGATGGTATCCGGTGCAATCCCCAATAGGCTGTAAACGGTTGCCCCAATGTCTTCTGGAGAATAGGGATGGGTGCTGGGGTAAGTTGCGTGTTTGTCCGTTTTGCCGATGACTTGGCCTCCTTGAACACCAGCACCCGCAAAGAGAGCGTAGAAGCATGGTCCCCAGTGGTCGCGTCCGGCCTTGTTGTTGATTTTTGGAGTCCTGCCAAACTCGCCCAGCATCATGACTAAGGTGTCATCGAGCATGCCGCGTTGGTCAAGGTCGGTGATCAGAGCAGCGACTCCTTGATCGGTCGGTGGTAGTAATCGATCTTTGAGAGTTTTGAATATGTTGCCGTGATTGTCCCATGTTTGAACCGCCCCCATGTTGACTTGCACGATCGGAACACCGACTTCTACTAATCGCCGCGCAAGTAATAGAGATTGCCCGTAGGTGTGCCTACCGTATTGATCTCGCAATGACTCCTTTTCATGTTCTAGCTCAAATGCTCGAGCCAATTTACTAGAACTCAAAATGGAATAAGCCAAATCTTGTTCGCTGGTCATTCTCTGCGCGACTTGTGTCGTACTCAAACGGTCCTGTTGTTTGTTAAGCTGTGAGACGAGTGTGTGCCGACTTTCGAGGCGTTGCAGGTCGACGCCCGGAGCGAGAGAAAGATTGTCTACTTTAAAATCCGCCTTGTTAGGGTCCTTGGTGATTTGCCAAGGATCGAAGTTGGGCCCTAACGCACCTGCATGTTGACCGGGCCACGTTAAGGTGCTGCTTTGTAGAAATGTCGGCAGGTTCACGCCACTGGGAATGCCATCATTACGCGGTCGCATGTACGCCAGTCCGCCTGCATAGCTTGGCCAGTCCGTGCGAGATGCGACCTTGTCAAAAAACCCACCCGGTTGCCATTCGCCAGTGAGGACGTAATGTGTGGACATCAAATGGTTGTTGTCTTTGTGGGATAGCGACCTGACCACGGCATATTTGTCAGCAATAGCAGCCAACTTAGGTAGGTGCTCACAGACGTGAAGGCCTGCGGTTGACGTTGCTGTCGTTTTGAATTCGCCTCTGATTTCCGCGGGCGCATCTGGTTTCATGTCGAACGTGTCATGGTGACTAGGGGCACCGGTGAGGAAGACGATGATGATTGACTTGGGAGTAGGTCCAGACTGGGCTAGCAGACGATTTTTAAGCAGTGAAGGCAGTCCTAAACCCATCAATCCTGAATATCCAATTTGCATCGCTTCACGTCGAGTAAAGCCGATTGGAGAATGGGTGTGTGGTGGGACCATGACTAAACAGAATCGTGTAAGGGTGAGATGCTAAGCAGTAACGATGTTTAATTATGTTATTATAGCCAGTCCTCGTTGATCGGTGCAACGGTGACCACTAAAACTGACAATTGACTATAATCGTATTTGTGAAAAGCAAATAAAATCTCAAAAGGAAATGTGCTAATGCGGATTTGTAAATGTGTTGTTCTGGTAATGTTTTTGGCCCTCTCATGTAACCTGATAGAAGACTGTAGTGCTCAATCAGGCACAGTCAAAGTGTTCGTCTTGGCTGGACAATCAAATATGGAGGGTAAAGCTAAGAATACATTGCTTGAACACCAAGCACAGGACGCCAAAACAAAGGATTTGTTTAGCCACCTGAGGAGCAATGATAAATGGGTTGTGAGAGATGACGCGTTTATCAAGTATCTAGGTCGATCCGGCGGGTTGACTATCGGTTATGGGTCACCCAATAAAACGGGGGTTGAGTTGGAATTTGGTACAGTCTTAGCGGAACACTTTGACGAACCAGTGTTACTGATAAAAGCCGCTTGGGGTGGTCATTCGCTGTATCAGAAATTTCGTCCACCAAGTTTGGGGCTGCCAGCATCTGATCGATTAGAAACCGAACTGGCTAAGGCGGTTGAACGCGTAAAAAAGAACAACGAAAAAAACAATCGCAGTGATACCCCGCCAACGATGAAGAACATTACGGAACCCTATGGAATTTCCTATCGTGCGATGCTAGCGGAGGTCACAGACACTCAAAAGAACTATCAGACAATGTTTCCAGCGTTACAGGGTAAAAAGTTAGAGCTAGCGGGTTTTGTGTGGTTCCAAGGGTTCAACGATATGTTTGGCGATTATGCACCCCACGAGTACGAAGCGAATATGAAACAATTCATTATCGATTTGCGCAAAGACTTTAACGTTCCAAATTTACCAGTGGTTATTGGCGCTCTAGGGCAACACGGTTCGGGTGACCCGTCGGAAAACATGAAAAAGGTACAAGTGGCCCAGATGGCGATGAATCAGGTCGCAGAGTTTAAGGGTAACGTCAAGTCGATTTACACACATACATTAGTAGACAAGGAAGCGGAACGGGTGTTTCCAGGTTGGCAAGATCACTTTGAAGAGTGGGAAAAAGTCGGATCGGATCGCCCTTACCATTATCTTGGTAGCGCTATTTGGTTTAATCGGATTGGCCATGCGTTTGCCGATGAAATGCTCGTGTTATTAAAAAATGCGGATGTTAAAAAATGACCTTAAAACCGACAGTAGGGAGGATTTCTACACGATCTATATTTGTGGCAGTTGCAGTGGCTAGCCTGTTGTTTGGATCAGCAGTCCACGCCCAAGAAATCACCATTGTAGAGATGCTGGATATTGGCGGCACGGTTGAATCGGTCGGGCCATCACAGTTAGTTATCAAGGATACCGCTGGTAAAACATTGGTGGTGCGAGTGCAAGGGAAAGCGGCAAACGCTGTTGTTCTTGAGAATGGCCAACGGCTCCGGTATCCGGCCACGGTGGAGATTCGCGGTTCCTTGGACCTAAAGGACCTAGGAGTTGGTCAACGTGTGAGATTGACCGTTAGTCTGAATCGGCAGGGTAATTCGCAGGGTGAGGTTGCTGGCGTTGAACTCGCCCTAGCTGATACCGATCAACTGGGGATCTCTTTGATGGGAAAAGCACCGGCGGTTAATGAGTATGCACAATGTGTCGTTACTGGACAATTTGTGCGAGTGTTGAATCAACGAATGGTTGTGCGAGTACCGGAGGGCAACGGCTTCACCAGGAAAACCACTTTGTCATTTGCGTTAGCAGCTGACGCCAAAGTGACGTTTACCAGCGACGACATGAAGCAGGCCGTGGTGGGTGGTAAGGTGACGAATTGTGTCGCGGCGCGATTAAACACGGGCGATATTGTTGTAAAACAGCTGACGCTTAAAGTATCCAAGTATGAAGCGGGGTTGAACAGCCTTGATGCTAAGCTTTATGCCAAATATCAGCATCTATCGGATGATCCTCAATCCCCGCGACTCATTCGCTCGCCGCACTTTGCCTTTGTGACGGATGTCTCAGATCGAGAAGGTCAAGTTATTTTGCACAAATTGGAGACGATGGTGACATTGCTATCTAAGTATTTTGGTCGTGCACCGACCTCAGTTATCAATGGCTTTATTGTGCGGAATTTGGATGACTGGCCTCAGGGAATACTAAAAGAGCCAGAGGGTGTTGCAAAAATCCGAGCCCACGCTGGGATTTGTTTTAATTCGAGTCTAGGGAATCAACGACGTGCGGAGTTGTATTCGTGCGATGACCATGGAGTTATTCAGCATGAGTGTACGCACGGATACTGCCATGTGGCATTTGGCTCGACAGGTCCTACTTGGTTAGCAGAAGGAGTTGCCGAGCTTGGACAGTATTGGAAATTTGGCGAGCAGGAAGTTTCCATCAATCCGTCGGTTATTTCCTATCTGACGAGGACGCCGCGGAAAAAAAGTTTGCTTGAAATTGCAGTTCCAGGCCGAGTCCCGGCAGGCGGATGGCAGGATTATGCGTGGCGGTGGGCACTGTGCAGTTTATTAGCGAATAATCCAAACTACTCGCCGCGGTTTAAACCGCTCGCGATTGCGCTGATGGAACAACGCGAAGGTGTCAGTTTCCAGTCCGTTTACGGTCAATTTGGTAACCGTTTGGCATTTGAATACCAATTGTTTTTAAAGTACTTAGGTAATGGATTTCGGCCAGACCTTTGCGCGTGGCCGTGGGCCGCCAAATTTAAACGGTTGTCGGGTGAAGCTTTGGTCAATAAAAAAATAAAGGCAGCTTATGGGTGGCAAGGCAGTGGATTGCAAGTTGAAGAGGGAGTGTCATATGACGTGATAGCGCAGGGAGAGTGGAGTACGAGTCAAGGCGCCAGCGGTGTTAGTGGCGATGGTGCAGACGATGGTAAGGGACGATTAATCGGTGTGATTTTTAGAGAGTTTCAATTGTCGGAAGTAATCGTGTTGGGGAAAGAGATGTCTTTTGCGGCACCCAGCGACGGTACGTTGTTCCTGCGTTGTCGAGATAAATGGACACAATTGTCGGATAACAGTGGCGAGTTACATGTTTATTTTCGCCGCACGCCCTAAATCGAAATAAAAAACCGCCTTGCTTATTGCAAGAGCCAATAAGCAAGGCGGATGGTTTCAGCCAAAAGAAACGCTCTCGTTAGAAGGTTTTTTGGTTAGGCAGTTCTTTTCCAGCCAACAAGGGATCGGCGTGTTCTAGTAGCACACGTTTCATCAGCATTAGCGTTTTGCGTTCCGCTTGCTCTCGAGCGGTGAGGTCTTCGCCGGCGGCAAGTTTTTCAAGCTTGTCATTGAGTTGGTGTAGCGTACCCATCATGACAGCCGCTTCTTCTTGCAAGTCAGCGTTGATTTCATCGCCAATGGCCTTCGACAACGCATCAATCGTCGCTTTGGCCAATGCTTCATCACCACTTTGAGATAGATCTCGGATTGCATCCTGAAGCGTATCTTGGTGAGTGTCGATCAACTTGCCAAATTGATCCGCACTGAAAACAGCACCTTGGGCGAGTAGTAAATCCATTTCTTCAATGGCATAGTTTTCAAGAATTTGCCGCACTTCCGGCAACATCGTCTCGAAATTGTCACTAGCAACCTGCGTTAACGTAGGTGCTTCGTCGCGTACAGTTTCTTCAATCAGCTTGGATGTCGCTGAAAGCGATGTTGGAATACCATTGCTGTTCGCGATATCAAAGGCTAGAGCAACGACCGTCTTCGGTTGACGGAACACTTCAATTTCCTCGAAAAAATACGGGAAAAAGTAACCAGCATAGATAAGCGCGCCAACGCTGAGGGCTAGCTATGCCTCGACAAAGACACTTGTAAAGTACCTCAATACGCATCGAGGTAAATCAACTTAATTCAAGAGTCTTTTTGTTCCTCACGTGTCTTGGGTCCGAATTTGTGCGCTGCTCCAATATTAGGCCGCGTCACATGTGATGACGTGGGCATACTTCCGATTGCGGATGCGATACTTTTGTTAGTTGGAGATAGTAAGGCGCGCAAAAAACACCCGTCGCTTACCAGTGCTTGAGGTGGCAAAGGTGAGCGGCGGGTGGGCATCTTGCCAATTAGCGATGATGACAGTGCTATTTTAGATCCTTAAAGGCATCCATGACACCTAGCAGAGTCGGGTCAATATCGTCAGGTGTAATCTCGGCTACGAGAATACGCACTCGGTCAAGTTGCGTCGGACCGTTACGCGTGCGAGCAGCCATTACCAATTGATAGTGTCCAGGAGAAACATGTCGTGGTATCGAACAGCGGACAGCGGTGGTACCCCGTCGATTGGGTCGCACTCCGATTTTGCCATGTCCGACGTTGATACGGCGGAGATTGTCATCTAGTAAAAAGAAGTCAATACCCACGAGCACCCCGTTGTTCCCGCAATTAAAGACTCCCGCCATTACTCCGAAATCCGAGCCTGCCGTCACCACCGATGGATTTCGTAAAATATATGCCCTAATACAGTCACGTTCTTTGACTTGATCGGTAAGTCGATCCTGAGCGTGGGCCGTGGATAAGAGTGGTCCGCAAGCAAAGAGGCCAAGTAAGCAAACGAACGAAATTGAGATACGCTTAATCATAGTAAAAACCTTTCGTATTCCGCCCCCGGAATCTAAGTTGTCGACAAGCTTGATCATGGTTCGCCGGCAGATGATAAAACATAATTGCAATCGGCGTGCCAAACATCAATAACTGTTTGAGCTACGGTGATTTAGACTGATTCTCATGGTTAAATCGCAAAATAAAAATTCTGGGCGCGGGATAGGCGTGTGACTGATTGCCGCAAATGCATACGCTAAAATGAAACACATTAGGCATTATCGTACAGGTGCGGCGGTTTGAGAGTTCAAGTCGCGAAGGCTACGCTGCTATTTTCAGCGGCGGTCGGCGATGGGAGCAATGCGTATGTCGTAGATATTGCCCGTGATTTTACGGGCGCAGCGATCCGAACGCCACGCAGACTTATCGATTCGCTTAAGTTTTGGCTTGTCTTCCGGCACGTCTACGATCCGCTTCCGTAAGCAGTTTCTTGCGCAGGCGGACATTGCCGGGAGTGACTTCGACCAATTCGTCGTCTGCAATGTATTCGAGTGCTTCCTCGAGTGAGAGTCGCCTCGGTGGTTGCAACACGATATTATCGTCGCTGCCGGAAGCACGCATGTTCGTAAGTTTCTTTTCTTTGGTGGGATTCACTGTCATGTCGCCACTGCGACTGTTTTCACCAACGACCATACCTTCATAGATTTCATCGCCAGGGCCAATGAACAATTCGGCGCGTTGTTGTAATCCGTCCAGACCGAATGCGACCGCTTTGGCCGTTGTCTGAGAAACAAGCACTCCATTTGAGCGGTCCGGCAAGATGGCATCGGCGGGGCGATAATCTGAAAAACGATGATGCATAATCGCCGTACCATGGGTGGAGTTCAGGACCTTGGTTCGCAATCCGATCAGCCCTCGTGAAGGGATTTCGAACCGAACAATCGAGTAGTCGCCGCGGGTCGTCATCTCCTGCATCTCGCCGCGTCTACCACCTACCAGTTCCATGACAGGACCGAGATAGTCACTCGGCACCTCGACGGTCAGTGTTTCATACGGCTCGTTTGGAACTCCGTCAATCTCACAAATAACGACACGGGGTTTCCCTACCGATAATTCAAATCCTTCACGTCGCATTGTTTCGATCAAAACCGAAAGATGCAGCACTCCGCGTCCGGCGACGGCGAAGGCATCACCATTGGCAGATGGTTTTACTCGTAAAGCCACGTTTTTCTCGAGTTCACGTTCGAGTCGTTCACGCAGTTGCCGATTGGTGACGTATTTGCCTTCTTTGCCTACGAAGGGCGAAGTGTTGACTGAGAATGTCATTTCCAATGTGGGTTCGCCGACGGTGAGTCGCGGAAATGCGTGCTGAATTTCTGAATCGCTCACGGTGTCGCCAATTTCGACTTGTCCGAGGCCTATCAAAGCGACAATGTCACCCGCGTCGGCCGTCGCGGCATCGGTTCGACCGAGGTTTTCAAATACTTGCAATTGCTTGACTGTACATATCTCAACTTTATCATCATTTTGCATCAGCGCAATTCGTTGCCCTGTGGAGATGCTTCCGGCAGCAATCCGTCCGATTGCGATTCGACCCACATACTCGGACCAATCGATCGTGGTCACGATCATTTGCAACGGCGCGTCAAATTCAACATCTGGGCCAGGTGCATGTTTGAGGATTAGATCCATGACTGGCAATATACTGGTGGTCCGCTGACTCGGATCGTTTGTCGCATAGCCTTCTTTTGCGCTGGTATAAATGATAGGAAAGTCGTCAAGAACATCCTCACAACCTAAGTCCATAAGTAGTTCAAACGTTTCATCGACTACTTCGGGGATACGGGAGTCGGGGCGGTCGATTTTATTGACAACGATTAGCGGTTTCACTCCGCACTCGATGGCCTTGGATAATACAAATCGCGTTTGCGGCATCGGGCCTTCCGCGGCATCAACGAGGACCAAGGCAGCGTCGGCCATTTGTAACACCCGTTCAACCTCGCCACCAAAATCGGCGTGGCCCGGGGTATCGATGACGTTGATCTTCACGCCCTTATAGGGCAACGAAATATTTTTGGCGAGAATCGTAATTCCCCGTTCTCGCTCTAAGTCATTACTATCGAGCATGCAGTCATCGCCGAGTTGTTCTTCGCGAAATTGGCCACTTTCGCGCAAAAGACAGTCAACCAACGTCGTTTTACCATGATCGACGTGGGCGATAATTACAATGTTACGAATGTCTTGACGTTGCATTGGTAAGGACTCGGTGTGGAAGGCGAAAACTGTACTACAGAAGCGTCATATCGTATCAGCGTGCGGTGGATTGCGATAGGGCGAAATAGCGCGAGAGCATTAATACGAATTCGGTATTTTTCGATTCGAATCCCTCGGGATGAGGGAATTCGCCGCGTGGTAACCCCACCGCGCTGTGATGCTGAGATCCAAGAGGTATAAACAAGCAAATCGAGTGGGCGTCTAAGTGATTTTAGACCCAATGAGATAATTAGTCGTGCTTGTGATCTTTGTCGTGTTCGTGGTCATGGTCGCCTTGTTTGAGCTGGTTTTCACAATGATCGCAGTACAGCAACTGGGAGTCGGGATGTTGCTTTTTCCAGACGTCCCACCGAACGTTGCCGGTCCATTTTTTGGCATCAAGTTGCGCCAGGCGTAACCCTTTTTTTTGACCGTCAATCGCTTTGCCCGTTTCTTGCAACCAGCGAGTATTGGTCTTCTTGTCAAACATGATTAGATTGCCATGCAGTACGGCGCCAGAAACGCGTAATTCCATGGGTTGGTTTGAACCTTCAAGGCGTCGCTCGTGAACCACGAGCTTTTGTTCGCTCGATCAGTAACTGGCCGCGATCGGTGTGTCCTGCAGTGTGTCGTTGATGACTTGATGATACTGCATAACGTACAGCGGATAGAAACGACTCTCACCGTTGATCGTGATACCAATGCCTTTCGTACCACCTGCGATTTGAGCCTCGGAGCCAGCGATGAATTCCGGTGTGACAATTGCGTCGCGGGAATCTTTCGCACGATATTGAATGGGTTCGTGGTGGGGCGTTCCACCTGTTTCCGTTTGCACCGTGCGTGCCGTGGTTGCCTCTTGACCGTCGAGTAAGTCCGACATCGACGGTTCTTCACTGGAATCGGTACAACCAGCGGTACTGATGGCAAGTATGGCAATGATGATTGTGAGTTTATTCATTTCGTGACCTGTGCCTTGGTAAAAACATCTCCGGAGGACTCTTATATCTTACTTCGAAGTTTCCTAAAAGGAAAACAACTAATTTTGTGTTTCTTCGGCAACCACAATAAGTTGATTAAGGGCTACATCGGTTTGTTCGGTTACGACACCGCTGGGCCAGGTGACTATGATTGAATCAACTCGTTTCGCGGTGCCTAATCCAAAGTGTGCGATTGTGCTGTTGCTGCTCAAATAGCTTGAACTCAATACGGATTGATGACTGTAAGTGTTCACTCCAACTTTAACGGTAATTGTAGCGCCGATGCCAAACCGATTACTGCTAGAACCTTCAAGTTTGACTTGCAGCCAATTCCCGGTGTCGGATGAAGTGTTGCGTAACAGGACTCCAGCGCCCGTATGGATACCTATTGCGACGTCGAGTCGACCATCATGGTCGTAATCTGCGGTAGCTAAACCGCGGGCAATTAGCTTTTTGTGAAAGAAAGGTCCGGCATCGTCGCTAACATCCACGAAATTAACTTGACCATCGTTACGAAGGATACGGCTTCGTTGCGGTAATAGTTTAGGGTCTTGCAACACTTCGGTAGTTAGTTCATCTTCAATTGTGCTACCATTCGCTAGAATCACATCAAGGTGACCGTCGTTATCAAAATCGACTAAATTGACTCCCCAGGCGACATCAGCCGTTGATTTGATATCAAGAATGCCGGTAAATGGCCCAACATCCTCCATCAGAATTCCAGGGTCACCTGTGGTCGATTGGTTTTTCCAGAGTGCGTGATCTTCGTTGACCCAGTGTGTTGTGAATAGATCCATTTTGCCATGGTGATAAACATCGCCCACAGCCATCCCCATGCTGGCGCGACGGTCGAAGGTGCTCGATATTTTTGAGACGTCTTTGAAAGTACCATCTTGATTGTTGAGGTACATAACATCCGCCGTACCGACGTCGTTACCGACAAATATGTCGGGCCAACCGTCGTTGTTGAAGTCACAGAAAATCGCTTGCATCGATTTACCGGCAGCATTGGCTACGTCGGCAGATTCAGTGACGTCGGTAAACTTACCGCCGTTGTTTTGTAACAGGACGTTAGGCAATGCTTGATAGGATACGGGGTTTGTCCAAACAGCGGGCCGGCCAGCAACGCTTGGCCGGTTTCGCGCGCGTTGGCGGTCAAATTCAACATAACCACAGAGGTACAGGTCTAAATCTCCGTCCATATCGTAGTCACCAGCGGTCAGCCCCAACAGGAAACTGTTGATTTGCCCGAATCCCGCGGACGTAGTCGCGTCTTGAAACGTACCGTCACCAAGATTCCGGTAATGAACGAGTCCACTATAGTGAGTGACGGTAAGGTCAAGATTTCCGTCGTTATCAGCATCCCACCATAGACAGGCAAAGTCCCAACCTACGTGTCCGACACCCGCAGCTTCGGTGATATCTGTAAACTGGCCATCGCCATCATTGCGGTACAAGCGATTGCCACTAGCCCGCGCCATGTCCTCGTCGGAAGCTAAAAACGGAGCGGCGAAATTGACGAAATAGAGATCTTCATCGCCGTCGTTGTCAAAGTCCGCCCAACCTACACCAGAGCCAACATCCTCTGGGATAAGTGAATTGCGGGGTGAATTGAAATGGGTAAAGTCAATTCCGACCCGTTCTTGTACTTCGGAGAACGTTATCGCGCCGTTGCCGGGGGTCGTCGGGAGTTTAACCGGAGGATTATGATCGTTGTTGTTTGTGTTGGGTGTTGTGGATTCAGTGCAACCCGCAAGAACAGCAATGAAAAGAACTAGGCCGCAAGGGAATTGGATGGGAAGTCGCATGGGAATGGAGCGGGAGTTAATGGTTGAGTTCGGGAATAAATGAGACGTAAAAGTCTATCACTTGTTGACCGTAATTCAACGAGGAACGTTAAAAATGAACTTGCAAGCTGCTCACGTTTGATTCGTCGTTCGGGTTGTTATGATTACGTAAAGAATACGTCAACGGTTCCCACCGAATTGCAAATATTCACAACAAACCCAGCTAAAACGCCTTGTCCGCTCGAGACACACATTTCTTCACTCGAACCACATCTATTGGCGCCATTGATTCCAGAACCGCTGAGGCTCAAGCTGCCGTGTTTGGTAAGCGCGTAGATACTCGCGATAGTTTGATGAATCTGGAATCTGTTGCGTGGGCCCAAACGGGTAGGACTTCATCGCTGTAAATGGTAACGGTTCCACGCGATGTCCTGCCACCGTGTTCAGGCTCGCGTCTTTGTCCCAGCCGACGCAACGGATGATAAAATCCCGCACAAATCCAGGTTGTGGTGGAGGTAGTTCCGTGAAGCGTAATGTCATTTCATCACCCGAACCAAGTACCACAAGTCGGTCATCGGTACCATGCAATAATTCGGTGACGTCGCCGTAGCGTGTGTAGTTGCCAGCCATAGGTGACCATAGAGGTTGCGTAATGACATGGTTGTAGTCATATCGTTCTGGGCCATTGTGCAGGCGACTGAGGCGGGCAGAATAGCCACGGTAATGCAATTCGGCGCTGATTAATTTGACGTTTGTTTTCGTCAACGTGGATACGGGTTGCTGTGGTCCGACCGCCACGTGAATACTATCCCAATAGAGTTCCATGGTGGTCACGATGCGCACTCGATGGTCACCATTGCGGAATTGTTCGACGGGGATATCAACCACGATAGTCTTCGTTTTCCCTCCGGGGAATCCCATGTTGGGAACGACTTCAACCCAGTCCGTTTGTGATGGAGCATCGGCATTGACCCGCGGCATCCAAATTGACGGAGGCCGACTGCCGGAGAGTTTTTTGTTCTGTGAAATCGCGATGTTGATGGACGTGTCGGTCGGGAACATCCAGCCAGTCATCACAAGGTGCACTGTCGTTGCTGCATCCTCGTTCGCCACGGGCAAGTCGCCTAGGTCAAGTTCCAGAAAATACTCCGGTACTAGCCCTTGTTTTTGACGTCGATCGAACAGCTTGGTGAATTTTCCGTCCCGTTTCTGAACCACGGCGAGCACATCTTGCCCATTACTGCCGTGGGCGGCAACCGGCGAACGCAAGCTGGTGCTGGCGAAAGAGTGGATTTTATGCGCGGAAATGGATGGTGGCCCCACTTTTTCATTGGAATACACTTGCGTTGCAACTGGGTGGTCAATTGCAATCAATTGGATGTCGTCAAAGTAGGCTGCTTCCCATAATTCTTCCGTGACCTGTAAGCGGTATTCACCATGGATCGGTTGTAAACGGTCGCCGGGGATGAGCAGGTATTCTGTGTCACGAGTCGGGGCAATGATTCCTTCGCCAAACTGTAGTCCAATCGGTGCAGCCCACAATAGGTCGGTGAAGAATTCGTATCCTTCGCCCGTCCATGTATACAGGTATGGACAGGAGCCTGTGAGCAGTTCCTGTTTTTCGATTATTGTGACTCTGGTTTCAGGCCTCACACTGCTTTGCGGAATCCCGTTAGTCCACAGCACACGCAGCGCGTCGGCGGCAGTTTGTTTGCCAATTCCAAAATGTGTTACTTGGTTCGAGATTTGTTGCAGTTGATATTGGTCGTTTACGAACAATTCAGCGCGACTGCCGAGGCCGTAGGTATTGCAACGTTGCACCGCGAACTTTGGATCTGGCTCTGCTGCCAAATGTAAGCGTATCCAATTGTTTTGATTTCCACCCTCGTTGTCGATAACCAGCGGAATTGAATTTACGACGATAACTAAATCAAGGTCGCCGTCGTCGTCGAGATCACCAACCTGGCAACGGGTAACTGGCCCTGTGGGCAGACCCTGTGGTTCAATAGGCTCGTCGAATTCTCCGGCTCCAAGTCCGCGATGAGCCCAAAGGCCCGATTGTCCCCACGCGACAATGTCAAGAGTTCCATCATTATCGAAATCCCATGTCGCGATGCCAGCGGTGGCCAGATCACATATTTTTGAAGTGTTTGTTACGGTCGTCTTTTCGCCCGCTTGAGTTCGACTAAATGCGATAGCGATACCCTCGTCAGAAGCCGATATGGAGTCCCATGATCCGTTGGCATCGGCGTCGGCGATAGCAATTGCGGCGACAGAGTCGTTCGATGTTGCTGCAGTTGTCGCATAGGGTTGCCAGCGGAAGCGTCCATGACGCACGTTTTCAAAATAACCGTTTGGTAGCAGAATGTCTGCTTGGATATTTAGGTTGTAGTCGACGGTCGCTAAGGTCCGCTGGTTTTGAGCATGTTGTGCCTGAGTCGCTGAACTAGTGGTTGCATCGTTGAAGTCCCAGTTTTCAAGGTTTTTGATTATTTGTAGTCCATTTTGGGTAATCGTCGCGACGTCTAAATCCCCATCGTTTTCAATGTCAACAAGTGCAGCGGCAATAATTGCAGAATCCGAGGATAAGTCCGTGGAATTCTTTGCTAACGCTATGGATCGCGTTTGCGTATCTGGGTCGAGTTTGTTTTCGATGAAACAAAAACCAGCGTTGCCGTAGAGCATGAAGTCGACGTCAGCGATGGCGTGATTCTCTGGCGACAACGACGTGGCGTCTCGGTCGAAATCCGCAACGATGATGTGTTGCATGCCGGAGGGCACGCTGGTTTGGCAGAGCGCAGACCATTGAGATCCGGGTTCGGGAACCGCGACAAAAATAGTCAGAGTGTCGGGCGTCAAGACGATGATCTCAAGTTTGCGGTTGAGGTTGAAATCACAAAGCGCAACATCTAGTACGTTTTGCGCTGACGCTGGATGGTTGTTACTCGGTGCAGCGGTTAGCGATACATCTAGAGCAGTATCGGGATCCGTGTCGGGGTGTTTTGCCGCGTAAAAATCATCGGAGAAATCGTGAATGACGTACTCGAGGATGTGTCGCTGCAGTCGAAATAAATCTGCTTGATACCCGAACTCTTGTCGCATCACGTTGAATATTTGGATGAGTCGCGTTTTTACCTCGGGCCAGACTGTGGGATCCTGTTGCTCAAGTCGTAGTTTGAATGCCGGCAATTCCGTTTTGATATCGATTGTTTGGCTGGATAACGTGGCAGCGAAAGGGGATAAGACGTCGATTAAGGAAGTTATTGATTGCAGTAATTTCAGGTCTTTGTTCTCAGCTTGGTAGCGGACGAGGGTTTCTAGCAGCACTAAGTTGTTGAGTCGACTTGTGGTGGCGTCGAGTATGGCTTGGTCACGAATCGCGGCGTCGGGATTGTTGCGTAGTAGCATGAAAATTTCGCTGCTAAGCATTTGGTCGTTGGGCCTCAGAGCCATAGACGCCTGGTAGTGTTTCACAGCAGTTTCTGGGTCGTTTAATATTTCGGCGAGTTTGGCGTCTAATATTTCCGGTATACCGCTGGCCGTGTCTTGTTGATGAAGGAGGGTAAGCCGTTTTTTTGTGGCCTCGAGTGAGGCTGTGAACAAGGCCGGTTCTTCTTCTTGGTTGTCTCGGTGTTTTTTAAGTAATAAGATTGAGGCAATTGCAAGATTGCGATGACCGAGCATTTCGTCGGGCGCGACTTGAGTAATGGAGGTGAAAGCTTCGACCGCTGCAACACCCTGATGATTCAACACGTTGGGTGTGTTTTCGAGCATTGCGATGCCGGAGTTTTTGAGCGATTCAAGTTCAACTCGCTCCACGGGCGAAAGTTCTGAGGAATTGGGCGTATACACGATCAAGCAAATGATGCCGGTGATGATAAAGAGTGTTCCGATAACGGCGCGAGTGCGACTTATTTTGAAATATTGTGTGGGCATGGCGGAAACTTGTGTGCATTAGTGTAAGACAATGAAATTGCGCGCTTATTGTCCTGCAATCGACTCGAAAATACAACCACGATTAGTGTACGGGGTGTTGCCATCAAGGCATCTTGAAAGACAATGGAGCTTACCCTGTTTTGGCGTAAGTTAGGAATAAACAGACGGCTAGACGTGAGCTAACGAGTTGCACGTGTGCTATAAATTGCCACAGTTCCCGAGCCACTTAGGCTATGAGTTCGGCAATCGGTGTTCCACTCGGGATAAGTGGAACTGGGCGGCCATTGTGATCAGGGACATGGCGTTTGTAATCGATACCGAGATGACGATAGATCGTGGCCAATAAGTCATTAGGGTCTAAGGGACGATCTTGCGGGTGTTCGCCTTTTTTATTCGTCGATCCAATAACTTGACCGGTTGGCATTCCGCCGCCGGAAACGAGCACACTCATCGCGGCCGGGTAATGGTCGCGTCCAGGTTGCATGACTTTTGAAGCAGTTCCTTTTTGAGAGTTGATGCGGGGAGTCCGCCCAAATTCACCTGAGACGATTACCATCACCTTCTTATCTAACCCTCGTTGATAGATGTCCTCGATTAACGCTGCAACCGCTTTATCAAAAATAGGTAATCGTGCTCGGTTGTCTCGGAATAGATGCCCATTAACGGCGTGAATATCCCAGTTACCGATGCCATTAGGCACCTGCGGGTTTTGCATTTGCATCGTCACAAAACTACACCCGGCCTCGACCAGACGCCTGGCCAGCAACGCGCGTTGCCCCCATTTATGCCGACCGTAACGTTCGCGTGTTTTATCGTCTTCTTGAGAAATATCAAACGCCGCAACGGCTTTGTCCCCTGTAAGCAAACTGATCGCTTGTTGATTGAATTTATCTAGTGAATCCATAGTTGGATTATTGTCAATTCGACGCTTGAGGTTATCAACTGCTGTGAGCAGTGCGGTGCGGTCACCAATGCGATCACGTAGGTTTCCGGCGAGTGATAAGTTGTTGACTTTGAAGTTGGCCGCATCTGGGTCGGAACCGACGACAAATGGAAGGTAGGCGGATCCGAGTCCAGCAGCGCCACCGCCGTAGACATTTTTGGCACTTGCGATATACACCGGCATGCGAGGATCTTTGGAACCTTGCAACATCTTCGAAACAACTGGGCCGATACAGGGGAACTGGGCAAGTGGGTCTAGTGGTTTCGACGGGTTGTATCCGGACAGGAAGCGTCCTGCTCCGCCGGCGTGGTTTGCAAAGCCGTGAGAAATGGAACGGATCAGATTAAAGCGGTCAGCGACTTCTGCGTGTCGAGGTAAAAGTTCGCAAACGTCGAGGCCTGGTACAACTGTGGATATGGGACTGACTTCGCCTCGATATTCCCGCGGAGCATCGGGCTTGAGATCGTACGTGTCCATGTGACTAGGACCGCCCTGAAGCCAAATTAAGATTACGGACGTGTCTTTGGCAATCACACCTCGTTGTTTGGCCTCAGCACGCCGCCGCAATAGATCGGGTAGTGTCAGTCCGCCCATTAACAGAGATCCCGCCTCGAGGAAAGATCGCCGGTTTATTGTGTGATGTCGTTTTTGCATTAGGAGGGAACTTTATTGTGCGTTGGTGGGAGTGATACGCGTCTGCGTTGGTGCGAGTGATACGCGCCGCCGCTCTACAGGACATTATAGCTCAATTGGATCGTTTATGCGGAGGGCAATTTTAATATGTCACCCGCAAAATGAGGGTGATTGCCATACCCGTTAGCGGTATCCAATGTGTCGTATATATAGATATAGGGTCGGTTGTTATGCATGCCATGACGTGAACCGATCGACGGATACCCGTTCGGTTCGATATTGATTAACTGCTGCGGTCGTGTCGCCATAACCAAGGGCAATACCACAAATCAAGGACTGTTCGTCTGTTACGGACAAGTGTGAACGCACAATGTCTGGATATTCAGCCAAGGCAGCCTGCGGACAGGATTCTAGTCCATGGCCCCGTGCGGCCAGCATAATGTTTTGGATGAACATCCCCATATCCACCCATGACCCCTTTTCGAGATTTTCATCAATGAAAATAAACAGAATTACTGGCGCGTTAAAGCCAAAATAGTTTTTTAACCATTGAGCATCTCGCTGTTCTTTGTCTTGACGTGAGATTCCTAATGCTCCGTACAATGCCGCGCCGCAACTTCGCTGACGACTGCGATAAGGTTCTTCAACTGGACTGGCATAATATTCGTAATCGGCATTTGACGGATTGTTGGATTTAAATGCGTCCGCCAACGCCAAACAGAGGTTTGTTTTCGTCGCGCCCGTTGTAACGGCAACCTGCCAGGGTTGAGTGTTCGCCCCGGATGGAGCCCACCGCGCTGTGTCTAACACATCGTCAATCGACTGCGAAGAAACTTGTTTATCAACAAAAGCTCGGGTTGATTTACGGTTTTTGATTGCGGAGAGGACGTCCATGGTGATATCGCTGAGGACCTCGTAAATTGTGGATGCTGAAGAAACAAGTCAACATCTATTGTATGTACATAAATTTCAAACGACACTCTTAGCCGGCTTAAATATTAAGAACCATTAGCACAATTTCGTGTTTGCAACTGTGGTAAGATGCAGTTTATGAAGACCAAGATCCCCTTAACTAATATCACAGCGGAAATTCCAACCAAGATTACATCGCACCATATTAACAGATGGGTGTCGTTGAGCATTGTGGTGCTGTTTGTCAGTTCGCTAGTAGCTTGGTTTTTTGGTCGGACGGTAATGCCCGATGTTATCCGGATCGCGACTGGTGAAAAGGGTGGGTTATATCAAAAGCTTGGTGAGCATATCCAAATCCCGCTCGAGCGGCGTTTAGATATACCTGTCCAATTGTTGTCAACAAAAGGGTCGGTTGACAATTTTCACAAAGTTTTGCAAAGCGATGTAACGTTTGGGATTGTTCAAGGGGGCGCTGTGGCTCTTGAAGAATTGTCAGTGGTTACCCCGTTGTTTCCAGATTTTGTGTTCGTGATTGTGCGGACCGATGGCGAGATCAATGAGTTAGCGGATTTAGCTGGAACAGATATAGCGTTAGGAAATTTGGGGTCCGGTAGTCGTGTCAGTGCGTTACAGGTGCTAGAGCATTTCGACATCCATGAAGATGATCTTGGGGACAATGATAGGTACTTCATGGACCTGATTGACGACCCGTCGCTAGACGGTGCTATTATGACAACCGGCATCGAAAATCCAGATTTGCACAAACTTCTAGCAGACGATAGTTTTAAACTTTTGCCTATTCGAAATGCCGAAGCAATTGAGATGGCCCATCCCTTTTTCCGTAAGACGCAGATTCCCCGAGGATATTTCGGCGAAAGTGTATCCATTCCACGGGAATCAATTCCAACGATTACCACCAATGCATTTCTGGTAACCAAGTCCGATACACCGCGTGAAATTGTGCAGCACGCTCTAGCGGTGATTCACGAAGAGAATCTTAAAATGAACGTTCCGACTTTGATTCCGCGTGAGGAAGCGACCTCTTGGATTAGCACCCAGCTACATCCGGCTGCCAGTGAGTACTTTAATCCCAGCAATCAAATAGGTTGGGTCCGCGATATCCTTGAATCGGTGAAGACGATGAAGGAATTGCTCGTCGCGATGGGGACTGGGATATATTTATTGTGGCGTCGGTGGAAACGCCTTAAAGAAGAAGAGTTGGAAGGAATTCGCAGCAAGCAAAGAGACCGTTTGGATTGGTTCCTTTCCGAGACGTTGCTTGTTGAACAAGCGCAGATGGACGCCTCGGATGTTGATGAGTTACAAGAATACCTCGATAAGGTGACAACGATTAAACTCGAGGCGTTGCAGGAGTTGACCGAGGCGGCGATGCGCAGTGACCAAGCGTTTTCAATATTCTTGGATCAATGCGCTAGTTTGATCAATAAAATCCAATTGAGAATTATGGATCGTCGCGCCGAATAGTCGTCGCTTAGAAACACCCGCTAGTCGGTTGACGTTGAGGCGTCTATAATCACGGCTTAGGTCGTAAAGCATGTTTGCGGCTTGCTATAAAAAACACTACAGCTGGAGCTTAGAATAATATGATTACCGTTGGCATGAATTACAAAGTGATTCCGGGAAAAGAACAAGAATTCGAAGACAAGTTTGCTGCCGTCGTCGATGCACTTAATGCTGCCGAAGGCCATACAAAATCAGATCTATGGCGAGATGTGAGCGAAGTTAACTCGTATCTAATCACCAGCGATTGGAATGATGAAGCTGCCTTCGGCGCATTTATTCGTAGCGATGAATTTCGCGCTGTAACGGACTGGGGAACTGAACAAATACTTGCAGGACGCCCAAGTCATACCGTCTACACGCATTCCTCGCCAGTGGGCGGACCTCCCAGCCAATAGGGTACTACACCTTCAAGAATATCTTCTTGCGGTACATTAGGTAGAGCAGTCCCCATTCGATCAATAGAACGCCACAGGCAACCAGTACGGGGCCGTATGCGCCCGATAAGGATACTGGGCCAGCGAATAAGTTGCTGGAGAGACTCTTGAAATCTATCAGTTTCGCTGCCATATAGATGAAGATTGCATTGGCACCGATGACGGCGAAAATCTTAGTCCACCAGCGAAATTTCCAAACGTCGATTACCAAGTAGAAAATCGCCAGCAACAACAAGCTCCAGCCCGCACAGTACAACACGAAGGAACTCGACCAAAGATTTTTATTCAAGTGGAATTGTACGAGAGATTCTCTGCTCCAGGCCCATCCTAATCCAAGGCACACCAACCCGCCGAGTAGCATCGTAATTGTTTTTCGCATCCCGCTGCGATCCGACCGCATTAACATTTGGCCAGTGATTACACCGATTAACGCGGTCGCAATCGCGGGCAGCGTCGCAAAAAGACCCTCTGGATCACGATCTCCGTGATAGAGTGTTCCGAAGCGAATCAAAGTTCGGTCAATATAATCTGTTAAGGTATGCCCAGGCGTTAGTAGGTCATTGGTCCCGAACTCGGGCACGGGAATAAACCGAAGTGCTGCCCAGTAACCAACTAGCAAGGTGACAATCGTTATTAATCGCCCAGTTAGCTGTGTGTTCATCGCGATTATTGCTGCGAACATATAGGCGAGTCCAATGCGTCCCAAGACGCTGGGGTAGCGAACATCTGCCCAAACGCCGGCGTCTGACCAGTCCGTTGGCAGACCATTGTAAATAATCCCCAACGCGACAAGCATTACCCCCCTCAGAATAATATGGCGATAAATGTTACCGGTGGTCGCGCCTAGTGATTGACGTTTAGCGATCGACATCGGAGTTGATACTCCGGCGATGAACAGAAACAAGGGAAATATTAAGTCGTAGGGTTCAAAGCCGTTCCACAGCGGATGTTCTAATCGTGCAAGTAACCAAGCCAGCCAGTTTGCTGAGACGATCGCAGACAATGCTAACAGTATTTGATGTCCGCCGATTATCCAGAACATGTCGAAGCCACGCAGTGTGTCGAGACTTACCAAGCGATCGCTATTTATGTTTTCCGTACTCATGTTTCCACATTCCTTCTTCTAATGGTTCAGCTTAGATTAGAGTACCTTGGGTCATCTCGTGCAATTCAATCAGTCCTGAACTGTCGCTATAAATTCAGCGTCATTCCTATCTGTCAACTATAGTCTCCGGTGACCCATATCTTCCAATAAATATTTGGGAACCTCTTAGCAATTTGGTAGTATAATGGATTAGTCTAGTTTCTAACGATGAACCCTGTTTGAGGATTATGTTCGATGCAGTTCTTGGAGTGGATTGGTAATAACCAATTGTTGACGTGCGTTGCCGCGGTGATTACCGTTCTGTTGTTAGTGTTTCTGCGTGACATCACCCAAACTCGCCATGCCATTCAACGGAATTTCCCCGTGATTGGCCATCTGCGTTATTTCTTTGAAACAATTGGTCCGGAAGTCAGGCAGTACTTCGTTGCTAATGACAAGGAAGAACGACCCTTCAACCGAGACGAACGTCGTTGGATATATGCGTCTGCCAAAGGGGACAATAATACTTTTGGCTTCGGTACCACGGAACAGATATATGAGATTGGCTATCCCATCGTCAAACATGCTGCTTTTCCATATCCAGATGCGGATGCACACGCCGTGGGCGGCGACGAAACGGCAATTCCAGGGCTTAAAGTGTTGGGTGAATTTCATGGTCGTGACCGTTGCTTTCGGCCGAATTCCATTATTAATATTTCGGCAATGTCCTTCGGTTCATTGGGTGAAAAAGCGATTTCGGCCTTGAATCTCGGAGCTCAAGAAGCCGGTTGTATGCACAATACAGGGGAAGGCGGTATCAGCCCCTATCACGCCCTTGGCGGTGATTTAATCTGGCAGATCGGCACGGGCTATTTTGGAGCGCGGCGAGATGGCAAGTTTTCCCTGGACGTGCTAGGTGAGCAAGTTGACGAGCACCCGCAAGTCCGCTGCTTGGAAATTAAGTTATCTCAGGGTGCCAAGCCGGGAAAAGGCGGAATATTGCCAGGTGCTAAAGTGACTTCACAGATTGCTGCGATTCGTGGCATCCCGATAGGGCAAGATTGTATTTCACCCAATGGACATACAGAGTTTTCGGACGTGGATGGCTTGATTGACTTTATCGAACGTATCGCCGAACGAACTGGTTTACCTGTGGGAATTAAGAGTGCAATTGGGCATTTAGAGTTTTGGCACGAATTAGCTGAAAAAATGAAGACTCGCAACGAAGGCCCTGACTTTATTGCTGTAGATGGAGCTGAGGGGGGAACGGGAGCTGCACCGTTGACGTTTAGTGACCATGTCGCATTGCCTCTTAAAGTTGGATTTGCGAGAGTTTATCCTATTTTCCAAGAAGCCGGACTGTCGCGAGATATCACTTGGATTGGTAGCTCAAAGCTCGGTTTTCCGGACCGAACAATCGTCGCATTGGCGATGGGTATGGATATGGTTGGCATTGCACGCGAAGCAATGATGGCGATTGGTTGTATCCAAGCACAGAAATGTCATTCCGGGCATTGCCCCGTGGGAGTTGCCACGCAAAACAAATGGCTGCAACGCGGATTGAATGTTGAAGATAAAGCGCAGCGATTTGCGATGTATATCAAAACATTTCGCAAAGAGCTGTTGGCGTTGGGGCGAGCTGCTGGTTATGAACATCCACAGCAGATCACCTCCAGTGATATTGAAGTCTGCACAGGCGTCAATAAATTTTCGACTCTCGAAGAAACCCTCGGATACAAAAGCGACCGCCTCACGCTCGGCAGTATGTCGGAATTGGAACCAATGCTGTAAATCGGTCCTCTGGCTAATTCTAGCGACAGGGTGGATTTACACTAAGCTGCTTCGATTGAACGCATTTCCGCTTTGATTGTGAAAGTGGTTAAGACGATGGCCATCACGCATGCCGAGATAATAACGAGGAATCCAGCATCCCAATTGTCATCGTAGTACTCGACGATCCATGGTATGAAGATGCTTGCTGTTAATGAACCGCCAATATAGCCAAAAAGGCCGGTGAATCCCGCGGCTGTGCCAGCTGCTTTTTTAGGCACAAGATCAAGCGCAAACACACCAATCAGCATGACGGGACCGTAGATTAAGAAACCAATGCAAATTAACATGGCGATATCGAGTCTTGGTTGACCAATCGGATTGAGCCAATAGATAACAATGCAAATCGTTGTCAAAACCATGAAGATGATAACGGCAGGGGCGCGGCGGCCTTGAAACACTTTGTCGGATAGAAAGCCGCAAAGGATAGTGCCGGGGATTCCTGCCAACTCATAGAACGAATACGCCCAGCTCGACTCGTCAAACGTGAACCCCTTCTCGTCTTTTAAGTAAGTAGGTGCCCAGTCTAGAACACCATAACGAACTAAATAGACGAAGGCGTTAGCAATCGCAATCGCCCACAGAAGTCGATTGGTAAGGACATACTTAAAGAAAATATCTGAGGTGGAGAATTCATCTTCATGCGAGGAATTGTACCCGAAGGTAACGGGGTAATCTTGATTGTAGTGCTCAATAGCTGGTAGCCCTTGGGATTGAGGTGTGTCCCTCACGGTAAACAGGATTATCACAACAACGGCCAACGCTAAGAAACCGTGTACGTACAGGATGGAATGCCAATCGTCAAACCACCAGACGGCTAAGATTGCTAATGGCCCAACTAGAAATGCGCCAATGTTATGAGCGACGTTCCAAAATGACATCCATGTCCCGCGTTCACGGGGACTAAACCAATGAACCATCACGCGGCCACTCGGTGGCCAACCCATCCCCTGAAACCAACCGTTAATCAACAGTAGTGTGAACATTATCGGAATGGTGGAAGTTGCCCATGGCGCGAGCCCCATTGTGATCATTATCGACGCACTAATAAACAATCCAATCGCCATGAAATAGCGAGAGTTACTGCGGTCTGAGACGCTACCCATCAGGAATTTCGACAATCCATATGCAATGGAAACTCCGGATAATGCAATGCCAAGTTGTGTGTTGGTAAACCCCCCAGTTTCACGCAAAAATGGCATCACTAAAGTGAAGTTCTTGCGAACGAGATAATAGCCGGCATAACCGACGAAGATACCTAGAAAGACTTGCCACCGCATGCGACTGTAAAATCGAGAATCGAAATCGCCGGTTTCCTGATGTGCGGGTGGTTTCAGAAATCCGTACATAGTGGCGGGTCGCAGTTCGCTTGTTGGTGATGGAATTTAAGGGAAACCGCCACGAATGATTGAGTTTACTGTAGCACCCGACGAGTACATATCAAGTGGGTTGCGAAACGGTTCGAGGCTTGGTGCGTTTGAGAAAAGCTCGAAATATCGTGAATTAGGGAAGTGGTGATCAGTAGCCCAGTTAAAAAGAGCGTGTTGGCTAAATACCGGTTAAGACATGTGTTGTGAAGTGTGATCGATAGGGTTAGCCTTACTGACCTATCTTAACACCAAGGGTAAACCGTATTTCGTTCAACATATATAGGGTTAAATGGCACACCGTAATTATTGTGCTCGTTTGGTAGGAAATCCCGAAAAAGAGGTACAGAACTAGTCGGAATTACTCCGAATACCCTTATATGCAGAAAAACCGATACATGTGTTACGTTCAGATATTTGAGCGACTGTAACGGATTAAGCAACAATATTTAGATTTGTGGTCTGACATGCTTTGGGTGTTTCCTAAGCTACAGAATATTGGCCACGGAATGTTTTTAATTGGGGGATATGAATATGAAACTCAGTAAATTACTACTGCTGGGTGCGTTTGCACTAGCGACATTTAGCGGACAGGTATTCGCCGAAGAATTGCAGCAACCGGTTATTCAACCTATTGCTTTCACGTTACAGGATGATTCCGAAGCGAAAAAATGGAATATTTTCAAGCGTGATGACAAGGCGTTGGATATCAGTGGTTGGACACAATTTGGATACCATGACCATAACAATGGTCTATTTAATGACCACGAGAAAAAGGGAACTGTTCATCAAGTTTGGTTTGCTTTTGATAAAGCCTACGATGCAGATGCCAAAGGTCTGGGTTTAGGTTACCACTTTGACCTAATGTACGGTGCCGACGCACCGAACACTAGCGCGATTGGTCAATCTACTGGGTGGGACGTCGAATCTTCCGATCAAGGCAATGGCTTTGGTTGGGCGATGCCTCAAATGTACGTCGAGACTGAGTTTAACGACTGGACGATTACCGTCGGTAAGTTCTACTCAGTCGTTGGTTATGAAGTAGTCCAGGCTCCTGGCAACTTCTTTTATAGTCACTCCAAGGCGATGAATAACAGTGAACCGCGTACCCATACTGGTGTACTCGGTAGCAAGACAACCGAAAGTGGGTTGGATCTCACCGCAGGTTATTCTTCGGGTTGGAATACTGGATTCCAAAGTCATGGAGGCAATGGTATTCTTGGTCTCGGTAAAGCGATTGGTGACAACGTTTCGTTGAACTATGTAGCGACGTTTGGTGACCTAAGTGACACTGAAAATGGTTACAGCCATAGTGTTGTCATGCAGATTGAACTTGGCGAGAAAATGGACTATGTATTCCAGTCAGACTACGTCGATACCAACGAACGATATCATATCGGTGTAAATCAGTATGTGTTCTACACGGTTTCTGACGACGTTTCAGTCGGTGCTCGACTTGAATGGTGGAGAAGTGGTCCCGATTTAAGTGCTGGAAGTGAATACTCAGTGACTTCGGGCATCAACTATCGCCCGACAAGTCGCTTTGATATGATTTTACGACCAGAAGTACGTATTGACTGGGACGACACGTCCACAGACACTATCGTAATATTTGGTATGGATGCAATTATTCAGTACTAAACGACTGAGCTTCCGTAAAATCCGTCACAAAAAAACGCCCGTCCAATCATTTTGGACGGGCGTTTTCTCTATTTGGGGGATGGTCTCGGTCGACGAGGAGCGAGTGATAAGTTTTTGTGCAATGTGCCTTAAGTATAGTCATTATCCAAATTGGTTGATGAATACTGTAATTTGGGTACAAAAATATCTTCTTCGAAATCACCCCGCAAATTCTCTAACCGTATCGACTTTGACCAGAATTCTACTACGCGCCAGCTAATTTAAAGCGGCTCTTGGCACGCCTTTTGCATATCGTACTACTGAGTAGATTACGTGCTGGCTTAGTTGGCAGGTGTGCCAGTAGTAGTCGGCATTGGTGAAGGACGTTTGTTGCCCCTGTTAAAAATACATTTTTTCGGCTTGGGCCTTTCTGAACATGGCATGCGTGCTTATGGAGACAATATCAGCTAAACGTTTTTGTCGGATTGTACTCGATCCGAAAGGATACCCCACTGTGACCCCAGATAGGTAATCGCCTTGCTTATCTGGGGTCGGGGTATTTATGGGGTTAAAAATGGAAGGTAGTTTACCCGCCGCAGCCGCGTAATGGCGTAGGCGAGACTTGCTTGCAGGGTCGGGGTTCTCTTGATGCTGTAGAATTGTCGTAGCACAACCAGTTTTCAATTTTGCGAAGATTCGCGTTCATTCACGGCTCGAGGCGGCATCGCTTGTTCAGCAGTGGGTAGCCGTTGTGACATTTGAAAAGACGGTACAAGCGCCATCATGGTGTGGAATCCGATATAATCTTCGCCGCCAAACGTCCGAGCGTTGGCAAGTGCCGCTGCAGCGACGAGTTCACGTAGTTTAGTTCCCGCGTTTAATTTTTTGGTGAGTTTCGGCAACAGGCCGTCGGCAGTTGTGTCTTGCATTAGCCGAACAAGCGATTCACGAGGGCCAAAGCCGATCGGCTTCGCGTCATCATTGCCTAGTGCTGGCGGGAGCCCTAGGTCAAAGGCGGTAGAATAGCCAAGTCCGGCCACAAGCATTCCCTGACCGACGCTTTGAAAGAAATCTCGGCGACGCATCATTTGCTGAATGATGGGGGTGATGACATGATTCCTTCAGCTAGTGTCGAGCAGTCGATGTTACTGCCATCACCTTAAAATGTTCACTATCGAGTAATGAATTGACCATAGAGCCTGCAACAGGTGGTCCTGCGGCATTATATCAACTCCCAACTTGTAACGGACATTTTTCTCGTAGACGGATTGAAAATATATTAGCATGTTAGGTAAAATGACGGCGGATTTTGTGCTGTAAACCTATAAGTGCGTGTGTCTTTGTTCAGAGCTATTATTGATTCGAGGGGTTTTGTTGTGAAACGGTTTTTATTATTGAGTTTGTTGATCGCCATGACCATGTCGTTTGTGGTCCCCAGTTTGCTTGGTAGTGACATACTCAGGCTTGGCGACGAGACTCGGGAAACCCAAGACGTGAGTGACGCGAGTAATTTAGAGGAGTCGGTCGATGCTTTGACACCCTCGGCGGCCGAGCTAAACAAATTTAGAATTGACAACTTGTGGGTCATGTTTGCAGGCTGCTTGGTGTTTATTATGCACCTTGGGTTTGCCAGTTTGGAATCTGGTCTGACTCGACAGAAAAACACGATAAACATTTTGTTCAAGAACACAATGATCATCTCCATTGGGCTGCTAACTTATGGCTTGGTTGGTTTTAACGTGATGTATCCAGGGATTGCCAAAGATGCGAATAATTATGAGGTTTTGAACCTCAATTCGATTACGAAATCTATCACTGTAGAGGAGGTTGCCGAAGGAGAAACTCACGCTGATTTGACTATTTCCTATCATGGTGGTGATTACACAAAGTATACAGATTTCTTTTTTCAAGCGATGTTCGCGGCTACTTGCGCGACGATCGTGTCGGGTTCGGTTGCGGGTCGAATTAAGCTGAGTTCGTTCTTGATTTTCGCGACCTGTCTGTTGCTGTTCTGCTACCCTGTAACGGGGATGTGGAAGTGGGGCTACGGTTGGTTAGACGACATTGGTTTTGCCGATTTTGCGGGGTCGACGCTTGTACACTCAGTCGGCGGTTGGGCGGCTCTCGTAATGGCGTGGTTGGTAGGCCCTCGTTTGGGTAAATATAACGCTGATGGTTCATCGAATGCAATTCCGGGAAGCAATATGCCGTTGGTCGCAGTAGGGGTCTTTTTGCTGTGGTTTGGTTGGTTTGGGTTTAACGGCGGTTCGGTTCTCAGTGCAGATCCGGCGCTGACTTCACTGGTACTAGTGACAACTGCGATGGCCGCGGCAGCGGGTGGTTTAGCCGCCGGATTAGTGTCATGGTTCCGAGGAAAACCGGACGTAACTATGGCTCTTAATGGCATTCTAGCCGGACTTGTCGGTGTGACTGCCAGTGCGGATGTTGTGACTGTTCAAGGCGCAGTTATAATTGGGGCGATTGCTGGTGTTATAGTTTACTTTTCAGTAATCATCGTTGACAAGAAGATTGACGATCCGGTGGGCGCGGTTAGCGTGCACTTGGTGTGCGGAATCTGGGGCACCATTGCTGTAGCGATATTCGGGCCAGGCGACATCGTAGCCCAACTAATTGGTATCGTTGCAATCGGAGCCTATACGGTAATCTTTACGCTGATAGTAGGATCTATACTTAAAGTTACTTTAGGGATTCGCGTGTCATCGGATGAAGAAGAAATTGGTTTAGATGTATCTGAGCATGGAATGAATGCGTATAACTAAGCGTTAGTTTCTCCATAGTTTGCTAGTACGATTAACAGCGAGAGAATACTGTGTTATTGATTATCACGGCTAGTCATCAGAAAAACTTGGTGCTAGCAGAAAAGGTTGCGGCAGCAGCGACTGCTATGGGTATTGAAAATCAGGTGTTAGACCTGACTACATTAGAAATATCCTTGTATTCATCGCGTCAGCATGACGCGGGACCTGGTCAAGACTTTGAGCAATTGCGGTCGGCGATGAATGCCGCTGATGGTCTTTGGGTTTGCGCCGCGGAATATAATGGCGGAATACCTCCGGTTCTGGGCAGTGCGATCGCGTGGTTGTCGACCGAGTGCGACGATTTTCGCGAAATGTTTACTGGCTTGCCGGTTGCGTTGGCGACGCATTCTGGTGGCGGTGGACAAAAAGTATTGACCACCATGCGCACTCAATTCGCTCATTTAGGTTCCATAGTATTAGGCCGCGAGATCGCTAGCAGTGATTGGAAGGAAGTAAACCCAGATTCGGTTACGGCAATGTTAACGGCGATGCAAAAACTGATGAGTTAGGTGCGGATGGCTCAATAAGGTTAGGTGTTGTACTGACGAATAGAATTCAACTCATTTTCGTGAGGACGATTTTTGAAAGCGAAAAATACAATCGGTCGTTACCTTGGTTGGGCAGCGCAGTTAGCAAGCATTCAGCTACTCTGTCTTGTAACGGTTTGTTGGTGTGCTTGCCCCACGGCGGTGTTTTCCCAAGATGGATTTGATCAACAATTTCGTTCGACGGTAACACCATTTCTGAAAAACTTTTGCTTTGAGTGCCACTCGGATAACGTAGTAGAAGGTGATATTGATTTCACGGATTTTACTTCTGTAACGGATGTCCGCAGTGAAATCAAAACTTGGATCAAGGTTCGCAAGGTGTTGCAAACGCGGCAAATGCCGCCGAAGGATTCAGATCAACCACCGGATGATATGCAATCGGCCGTACTGGATTGGACTGCGTCATTTTTGACGAATGAGGCGAAAATTCATGCTGGCGACCCAGGGCCTGTCGTATTGCGACGCTTAAATAACTCGGAATATACGTACACAATGCGGGACCTGACGAGGGTTTTGACGCTTAACCCGACGCGGCAATTCCCCGTAGACGGTGCGGCCGGTGAGGGGTTTACCAATACCGGTGACGCACTATCGATGTCCGCTAACCTCGTACGTAAATATCTCGACTCCGCAGCGGAAATCGCGACGCATGCCGTGTTCACACCAAGGGGCATGCGGTTCTCAGAAAAGACGACGCGGCGAGATGTCGTTGACGAAATGATGGGCGAAATTCGAGGTTTTTATCAACAACACTCACATGCAAAGAAATCAGCAACATTTGAGCAACAAAGTTATTTGTATGCGGGCCCGTATATCCACGCGATTGTGAATTATCGACAGGCGATTCGCGAGGGCGAAATGACCATTGGGGCGGTCGCCATTCAATGCGACCTTAGTTCTAAATATTTGAAAACGCTATGGGACTTGTGCGAGACACCGCAACAACATACTTTCTTGTTGCGTCAATTGGCCGAGCGGGTCAACTCGGCAACGCCTGAGACTATTGGATTAGTAATTGCTGACGTTGAAGCTTGGCAACAATCACTTTGGAAATTGAACATCGTTGGCCATATTGGTAGATCTGGAGCGCCCGCTGCGTGGCAGCAGTCGGTCAACCCCGTTGTTCGCTCTGTAAACTTGACGCAGGGAATTGATGCTGACCAAAAAGATGATATCGTTGCCTGGTTAGACACGCGAGTTACCGGAGGTGCCTCGGCGGAAGGTTATGCCCTTTGGAAATCGGCGAGATTAGAAAAAGAAGGTGAAGAACCCATCATGCTGGCAAATGTTGCCGCGGTTTTCCAGCGTTACGTTGCCTTGCGCGAGGAAAGCCTGAAGCACGCTGCAAAATATCTCGCCGTCGTTTCCAGAGCCCAACAACTCGACTCCCAACCGGACCTTAAGAAACTTTCCAGTGATCATGACGTGGATGAAGCGGCATTACGTGCATGGATGGGTTTGGTGGGAGTTGCCGATGTTACGCCGTTTAAAATTACGGGGCATATGTTAGAGAAGACCAAATCGGGCGGCGGTTATGAATTTATTAACGGCTGGGGATTCCCAGCAACGCCGGGACTCACCGCCAACTCATCGGATACAGCGGTACGGATTCCTGGTCTAGCGCATCCGCATGGGATTACTGTGCATCCGTCCCCAACTCAGTATGTGGCCACGGCCTGGCAATCGCCGATTTCAGGTTTGATTTCTGTTGAGTCTATGGTTGTAGATGCCCATGATAACTGTGGAAACGGAGTGGAATATTTTCTGCGACACTTGTCAGGCCAGCATGTAAGCGAATTGTGGCATGGCGAAATTGAAAGGGGTGGCAAGATAGCATTTGCGCCCAAACGTGTCGCAGTCAAGAAGGGGGATGTGTTGTCGCTGTTTATTGGACCGCGGGCGGGAAACCATTCTTGCGATCTTACGCGGGTCGATCTAACCGTGAAGGAAGTCGCTGGTGCAGAGCGGCAGTGGGATTTGGCGAAAGATTGCTCGGTGGATATCTTGGCGGGAAATCCGCACGCCGATCGGATCGGAAATCAAGCTGTGTGGCATTTTTATATTGGGCTAATGGAAACACTTCGCACGTCAAACGCTAAACAACGGCCAATACCAGAGAATTCGTTGTTATGGCGATGGCTGAAAGAACGTGACCCTTCGCTAAAGCAGAAACTCGCCCTAGCAGTACAAGAACTTGCAACTGCTTCGCCGCCTAAGGATTCAGAGAGTCCCGATGGACGACTGTTCGATCTGTTGCAGAATATTGTTTCCAACATCAAATTGTCGTCGTTACAACATCAGGGTGATGCAGACCCACGCTTCGGTAAACATCCTGGAGGCGGGCAAATTGACAAGGCAGATCTGGTCGTGCAGGTGCAGGAAGAGTTTCGCGTGACAATTCCCGCGCTCGTGGCCGCAGGCCGCACGTTACGGGTCACCGCCTCAAATGATTCCGCCGATGGTGAAGTGGCAGGCGTGCAGTTTTTTGTAGATATCCGGTCGATAGATGAGTCGCCGGAGTCTATTGAAAATGAGGAGTCGCTGATCGGCGATCGACCAATAGTTGCCAGTGATAAAGGTTTCAGCGTAGTGGTCACAGCTTTAGATGATTTTAGAAATCTGTTCCCGCGAACGCTAGCCTATGTTCGCATCGTACCTGTCGACGAAGTAGTGACGATGGTGTTGTGGTATCGCGAAGACGATGGACTGAAACGGTTAATGTTGGATGAATCTCAGCAAGGGAAGTTGGACCAGTTATGGGAAGAATTTTTGTTTGTCGCTCGGGAACCATTGCGGTACGAAGTTGCTTTTGAGCAGATATCGGAGTTTGCCACCCAAGATCGACCGGATATTGTTAAACAACTCAATCCACTTAAGCAGCGTGTTACTGATTATGCAAATGCGTTTAGGACGCGCCTACGAGAAACCGAGCCATTGCATTTGCAGGCAATTGTGGACTTTGCTGTTCGTGCTTGGAGACAAGATGTAGCGGAGGCCGAAGTTCATCAGCTTAGACAATTGTATGCAGCTTTCCGTGAAGCGGGCACAGCCCATGAACCTGCTTGTCGGTTGTTGTTGACGCGCGTCCTTTCGTCACCTAATTTTCTGTTCAAAATTGAGAATCAAAAATCAGGAGTCGCGGCAACTGCAGTCTCCAATCAAGAACTTGCCATTCGTTTGAGCTATTTTCTATGGTCGTCGCAGCCAGATGAGGCGCTGCGCTCTGCGGCACGCCAAGGGTTGTTAACGCAATCAGAAACGGTACTGTCGCAGACCCATCGCCTGCTCGCCGAAGGACGAAGTCGTCGAATGGCGATTGAATTCGCCTGCCAGTGGTTGCATGTGCGTGACTTCGACAAGAATGACACAAAGAATGAGAAATTGTTTCCTGAATTTGTTGACCTGCGAGCTGCGATGTATGAGGAAACGGTTCTGTTTTTTGAGGACTTGTTCAAAAATAACGGATCGGTTTTGGATATTATCGCAGCTGATTACACCTTCCTCAACGAACGGCTGGCGAAGCACTATGGTATTTCTGGTGTCGTTGGATCCGAGTGGCGAAAAGTTGGTGGGCTGCACGAGCAAGGACGGGGCGGGATCCTGGCAATGGCATCTACGTTGGCGTCGAATTCCGGCGCGAGCCGAACGAGCCCGATCTTACGAGGTAATTGGGTCTATGAAACTTTGCTCGGCAAGCAATTGCCCAAACCGCCCGTCGGCGTACCCGTACTACCGGAAACTGTGCCTGAAGATTTGACTGCGCGGCAATTGATTGAGCTACATAGCAGTGCAGTTGGATGTGTTAAATGTCACGCGTTAATCGATCCTTACGGATTTTCTTTAGAGCAATATGACGTGTTAGGGAGAATTCGAGGTCAGTCGGTCGACACCAAGACGAGACTACCAGATCAAACGGAGATCGAAGGACTGAGTGGGTTAAGGAAATACCTAGTTACTGAATTGGAAACTGAATTCCTGCATCAATTTTGTCGGAAGCTTCTGGGATATGCGCTCGGACGTGAGGTACAACTGTCGGATCAATTGTTAATAGATAAGATGGTTTTAAAGCTACAAAACACCGAATATCGCGTGCATAGCGTTATTGATGAAATAGTGTTGAGCAAGCAGTTTCGTTTTATTCGAGGACGAGATTTGGTACCGCAATAGTGTTGGTTTTAGGTAGAATGTATGTGGCCTACCTGTTTGAATGGGAAATGCTGGATGTATAAAAAAGGTGTCGTCAAATGAGCAAAAAACGATTATCACGCCGCGCGATGTTGCGGGGAGTAGGTTGTACCGTTGCCCTTCCTTGGATGGAATCTATACCCGTTTGGGGCAATGAAGAGGTAGCGACAAACGACGGGAATAAGGCGCCCGTCCGCATGGCCGTGCTCTTTAGCGGTTGTGGATATCATTCTCAGCAGTGGTGGGCCAAAGGGCAGGGACCCGACATGCAACTGGGCAAAGTGCTCGAACCCTTGAATCCGTATCGCAGTAAATTGAATTTCATCAAGGGCCTCTACAATGCTGAGGCACTAAAGGGCAATATCCATAGCTCGCAGACTGGCAATTTATTGTCCGGAGCGCCGTTGGCATCCGGCGGTAAAATCCAATCTGGGACAAGTCTTGATCAAGTCGTAGCACAAGCGATTGGCCACAACACTAAAATCCCAAGCTTGGTGCTTGGTTGCGAAAAGGCAAACCCATCGGTCCACAAGAATTATTCGATGCTCTATAGCTCTCATATTTCATGGTCGAGTCCTACGACGCCAACGCCATTAGAAGTGTATCCGTCGTTGGCGTTTGACCAGTTGTTTAAAGACTCGGCTCAGCTGGGTGAGCAGAGTGTGCTGGATGCAATTTTGGCCGACGCACAGAGTTTCCGCCGGAATATTAGTCGCCGCGACCAACAGAAACTTGACGAATATTTAAACAGCGTCCGAGAAATTGAGACGAGGATTGAACAAGCGGGTAAGCGGGGCGAGTTGCAGGGATTTAAGCCGACGCTCGAGACTCCAAATATCCCCCGCCCGGCAGATGGCTACCCTCAAGATATCGTTGAGCATATGCGTTTGATGAGTGATATATTGGTCGTCGCTTTTCAAACCGATACCACGCGTGTATGTACATTAAAACTGAACAATGACCACGGCACCTTGCGGTTTCCTCACTTGGGGGTGGATTACATGATTCATCACCTGTTGTCGCACACCGACAACGATGATTGGTTAAAGGTTAACCAATTCTTTTTAGAGCAAGTTGCCTATATAGCCGGACGGCTTGATGCAATCCAAGAGGGTGAGAATACGGTATTGGATAATTCAATGATAATGCTGTGTTCGAGTATGCTCACAGGTCATCACAATGCTAATGAACTGCCTGTTGTGATGTTAGGTGGCGGTGGCGGTCAGCTTAAGACCGGACAAAACTTGTCTTACAGCGGCGATGAAGATCGGCAGATGTGTCGGTTGTATATGTCTATGATGTCAAAGATGGGTGTCAAACTCGACCGCTTTGGTGACGCAAAACAGGCGTTGAAAGAAATCTAACAGTGAACCTGTAGAGATCCTGATTTGTTTTAGGAGAATAAAAATGAGATTTTTACTTTTGTCAGTGGCAGTGTGGATTTCCGTCGCAGTCACAGCGCAGGCTGCGACACCCAACGTCATTATTATTTTTGCGGATGACCAGGGCTATCAAGATTTAGGGTGTTTTGGTTCGCCCCACATTAAAACTCCTAATATCGATAGGCTAGCGAAGCAAGGCATTCGTTTTACTGATTTTTATTCGGGTTATTGTGTCTGCAGTGCGTCGCGTGCCTCTTTGCTTACAGGATCCTATCAGGCGCGTATCGGCATGCCACCGGTGCTCGGGCCCCGTTCAAAAATCGGACTCCACCCTGATGAAATCACGATTGCCGATGTTCTCAAACAAAAAGATTACGCAACTTGCATGATCGGAAAATGGCACATCGGCGACAAACCGGAGACGTTACCGACAGCACAAGGTTTCGATACGTATTTTGGTCTTCCGTACAGTAACGATATGGCCCGCCAAAAAGACTGGGGTAACGATGCTGACTCCCTTGATAAAATATGGCGTTTAAAAAAGTTCGATATCTATGACAATGAAATATATCGAGATGAAAAGATCGTAGAGAAACCCGTTAATCAAGTTACGCTCACCGATCGTTATACCGACGAGGCGGTTAAATTCATTAAGACGAATCACGCAAAACCCTTTTACTTACATTTCTGCCACGCCATGCCGCACGTGCCCTTGTTTGTAGGAGACGATCGATACGACCCCGATCCCCACGAAGCCTATCGCCTGACGATTGAACATATTGATCATTCCGTTGGTCGCATCATCCAGACCCTTAAAGATTTAGGAGTGGCTGATAATACCTTGTTGATTTACACCAGCGACAATGGCCCGTGGTTATCAAAAAAACATCACGGCGGTAGCGCCCTGCCGTTGCGTGCGGGTAAAGCGACGACATATGAAGGCGGGATGCGAGTGCCGTGTGTGATGCGTTGGCCCGCTGGGATTGTTGAGAATCAGACCTGTCGCGAAGTTGCCGCAACAATTGACATTCTACCGACGATTGCAAAAATCGTCGGAGTGAAGCTTCCCTCCGACCGCCCAATCGATGGTCGCGAGATTACCGAATTGTTTCAGAATCCTGACGCAAAATCTCCACACGCGACCGAAGGTTTCTATTACTATCGAAAAATGCGAGTAGAAGCAGTTCGCATCGGCCACTATAAGTTGCATTTCAAAAAACCAGTTCAGCTTTATGATCTAAGCAAAGATATCTCCGAAGAGCAAAACCTCGCAGCATCCTTGCCTCAAGTCGTCACGTCGATGACACGTCAAGCGGAAACATACCACCAGAAACTTATCAGTGAAAAACGACCAATATGGCGTGAGTCCGTCAAATGATTTGTGACTAATCAGTAGACCGTCTTTTGGTTACTTGATAGCCGAGTAGTCGGTGGCTTTCATATAGGTGGATGCAGGTGGTTTTGCAAGGCGTCCGACACCTGATGCAGCGGCAGCCTTTTTCCAGTCGGGGTCTGCAATAAATGCTTGCCACGATGCCGCCGCAGCTGCGCGGCTTTCATGTTTGATAATGTAGATCAAATGGTCTTTTGAATTGGGTTCATCTGTTGGATGCCAATAGGCGACGTTACTTATGCCATGTTTTTCAAAAAGTCGCATGGTATGGTCACGAAATCTTGCGTCGAGCTTACCTAATTTCCCCTCAGCCGCTTTGTAGATCCGTAGTTCAAACAAGCCGCTATCGCCGGTCAATCCGGATTTCGATGGAGGAGAGTAGTCGGTGGTTTTCATGTAGACCGACTCTGGCGCTTTGGCCAGTATTTGACCGTCGACTTGAGATTCTCGCGAGACTTTCTTCCAAGCGGGGTCCGCGATAAATGCTTTCCATGACGCTCTGGCAGCATCCCGACTCTTATGCTTGATAACGTACACGAGCGTGTTTTCTTTGGAAACTGGCACCCAATACCCCATCGATTGTATGCCGTGCTTTTCAAATAGGGCAACAGTGTGATCGCGGAATCGGGCGTTAAGATTATCTAGTTTTCCTGCACGCGTTGTGTAAGTACGGAGTTCATATACATCGGCAGTGGCAATGGTCGTTAGCATGGATAGTCCTATTGAGACAATAAGAGCGGCGGCAATGCGATTCATGTGTTTCGTTCCTAGTGGAGTTTGAGCAATTTAGTTCGTTTCTATTTTAACTTAGTTGTGACCACCAAGGCGTGCTGTTTTGGAATTTTCAACCCTGAATTTACACAAATTGCGACGTCAGTAAAAACGGCAGACAGGGCAGTAATGCGACGACCGATACCGTATGTCCCAGAGGTCGAGATATCCTCAACCACGTTGTTGTTCACCTCGACAGAAAACCACCGTTACATTCTAAACGGTCTTTAGGTTATACTAAGCACCAAGGCAGGGCGGGAACACCTTGCGATACTATAATTGGACATTGCGGAACATTGCGGAACATTCGCGACCGCAGCAACTTTGAGAAGAGAACCCTCCTATGGCCGATACACCTCAACCATGCTCTGAATGTGGCGAGGACCCTCAAGCCAACGTTGTCTTGCAGGAAGAAATTGAACGATTGCATACGATTGTCAGTCAGTATGAAATGTCAATTACGAATCACCGGAAGCTAATGCTCACTCAAATCGAAAAACTTGCACAGTTACAAATCTAAAGATACGCTTGGCGCTAGTCCCGCCACGAGTACTCAGGTTGCCACCCGATGATGTCGGTAACGTGTTGGGTCGAGATCGGTGAGGCGAAGTCTGGTAGTTCGCAATTTAACGGCACATCGGGATAGACGGTCGCAAGTGCTTGCATCGTGGGGATTGCGAGCATCGTGTCTTTCGCGTTTATAAAGAATCTGTGGTGGCCTTGCCAGGTGCGATCGGCGATGGCGATGACACACGCTCGGGCAGCGTCACGGATATGAACGTAGGTCCAGAATCCTTGACATCGAGTCCAAGGGTCGGAAATGGGATCGCCGCGTAGTTGTTCAAAATATTGATCGTCCCACATGCCGTTAAAACGCATACTCGCTAACGCCATCTGGGGGTTGCGACGAGCGAATGCGTCACCGATATGTTCGCCTAGCCATTTGGAAATGGAGTACGGGTCTTCGGCACAGGTAGTGGAATGTTGGTCCAGTGGAAAATAGTCTGGCGGATTAACTTGCTTCGCTGCCCATCGCTGAGCAGTTCCCATCGCCCCGATAGCGTTATACGACGAACCTAATACGAGTTGGTTGATCTTCAACTGCTCGGCCGCTCGGCACACATTCCACATGGACATTGTGTTAGTCCGTACGACGTCCTCTTCCACGTAATAACTGGCGCTAGGGCGCGATGCTAACGCTATCACTGCATCGCAATCGTCCATCGCCGATATTACTTGTCCGTAATCCGTAACGTCTACTTCAAAAAATTCAGGAATGCGAGGCCAATTGTCACGCAGGGCAATAGCCGCTGAGGCGCTGGCGTATCGGCCCGTGGTGCCGCTGTGCCCCAAGTCGCCAGTAAGTCGAACCTTGTCAGCATTGAGGACGGTGTGTCCCTGTTTGTAGAGTTCATCAATCACGTAATGGCCGACGATGCCGGAACCGCCAGTTACAAGTACTTTCAGTTTGGTCATATTGATTTACGGTATGAATGAGGTTGCTAGGCCTGAGCGCGGAAAATGGATTAACTATATAAAGGTCATTCTAACAGACGTTTGATAGCAAGTAATCATCTATGTTTTGACGGTCACGAGGCTTCGCTCGATGTGTTACGATTCATGTTAGCACTTGTGCAGCAATAATATTTTTTAGGTGAGAATCTATTCCATGCGTAACGTTTTGACTGTTCTGTTAGTTATCCTGTTTTCGTTGACATCACAATCTGCAGAGGCCGCTGAGCCCAAAGCGAAACTGGGTACGCCCCAACGTCCGATTCGGGCTTTATTGGTCTGTGGCGGATGTTGCCACGATTACACTCGACAAAAGCAAATCATTGCTAAAGGCGTGTCAGCTCGCGCTAGTGTGACTTGGACAATCGTGCAACAAGGTGGTACGGCCACCGATTCCAAGATCCCACTATATCGCGACAAAAATTGGTCGGATGGATTTGACGTAGTGGTGCATAATGAATGTTTCTCTAATGTCCCGGACAAGGATTGGGTCGAGAATATCATCCGCCCCCATCGAGAAGGTCTACCAGCGATTCTTATACACTGTGCAATGCATTCCTATCGCACTGGCGATGACAAGTGGTTTGAATTCGTCGGCATGCAATCACCACGGCACGGTGCTCATTATTCCTATCAAGTGGATAACGTAAAACCGGATCATCCCGCGATGCAAGGATTTGGCGATACGTTCATAACTCCCAAAGGTGAATTGTATTATTCGATCAAACTGTTTGATACAGCAACGGTTTTGGGCCAAGCAAAACGTCAACCTGACGGTGAACCTCAAGTTTGCATTTGGACCAATAAATATGGTAAAGGAAATGTTTTCGCGACCACTATAGGTCACTACAACGAAACCATGGCGGAACCGGCTTGGCTAGATATGCTGACTCGAGGAATTCTGTGGTCAGTTGATTTAGACCCCGCGAAACACTTCAAAAAAACGAATCCAGCAGTGGATGCGGAAATAAAGAAATTGATTGATGTTCAAATCGCACCGAAAAGTGCTAACAAGACTAGCACAAACCGCTTGCCCGTGAGTTGCTGTGGTCCGGGAAACTTGGCACTGAAGATGCCCGTGAAAGCTGATAGTGAACAATCAAATGAAAAGAACTTTGTCAAATATGGAAATGACGGCGACCTATCAACTCGCTGGTGTAGTCAAGGCACCGGCAACGGTCAGTCGTGGCAAGTTGAATTGGCACAGGCTAAACACGTGCGATCGCTGAGGATCCATTGGGAAAAAGACAACGCGGTTTATCGATATAAGGTTTCTGCTTCTAAAGACGGCGAAAATTGGAATGTGATTGTCGACAAAACTACAAACACGGTAAAGGGTCGCGTTACCCCACACACAGTGGATGCGGCGGACACCAAATATCTGAAAGTCACATTCGTAAATTCCACTCCGGTCTATTGGGCGAGCCTGTGGGAGTTTGAGGCGTATGAGAGTCCAGATCTGCCGCCGCTGCCTAAAGCCGCCGTAACAACACCGGCCGCCGGAACAAATACTACTAATGCCTCCATCGCGGATGTAACGGCACCGGCCGGATTTGACGTTACGATGTATGGCAATCCACCGCAGGTTAATTACCCCGTTTGTATCGCCGCCGCAGCGACCGGAGAACTGTTTGTCGGTGTGGACCCACAAGGCTCTCTTGGTAAAGAACCAGGGCAAGGCAAAGTGTTGCGGTGTGTCGATGTTGATGGAGACGGACGCGCTGATCACATAAACGAATTCGCAAAGATGGATCATCCACGAGGATTGTTTTTTGATAACGGTTCGTTGTGGGTGCTACATCCACCGTTGTTAAGTGTTTTTCGTGATGTCGATGGCGATGGGACCGCTGATGAGCAAGAGACCTTAATTACAGGGATTACTACTGAACAGTTGAATATGCGAGGGGCCGATCATACGACAAATGGTATCCGCATGGGGATTGATGGTTGGTTGTACATTGCCGTGGGTGACTTTGGGTTTGTGAATGCTACCGGCGCGGATGGACGCAAGCTTACTAAACGCGGCGGGGGAATTTTGCGAGTCCGACCCGATGGTACCGACATGGAAGTCTACAACTGGGGACAACGCAATATTTTGGATGTCAGTATCGACCCGCTAATGAACATATTCACGCGTGATAATACCAATGATGGTGGTGGTTGGGATATTCGATTGAGTCACATTTATCAATCGGGCGAATACGGATATCCATCACTGTATTTGAATTTTACAGAGGAAGGGTTACCGCCTTTGGCCGACTATGGCGGAGGTTCAGGGTGTGGGTCGATGTTTTTACATGACTTGCGCTGGCCGCAGCAATACGGCAATGCGTTGTATACCTGCGACTGGGGTCGTAGCGAAATCTACCGACACAATTTACCGAGCAACGGACCTACCTATGATGCACATCAAGAAGTTTTTCTGAAACTCCCACGACCAACGGACATGGACGTTGACGGCAGTGGAAGAATGTATGTGGCAAGTTGGAAGAACGGTAAATTTGCATATGAGGGTCCCGATGTTGGATTCGTCGCGCAAGTCGTTCCGGCGGGGTTCGTACCCAAACCTTTCCCGTTCATGACCGAGGAAACAGACGCTCAGTTGGTCAAGCATTTGTTTGCTCCGAGTCACGTCTATCAAATACATGCGCAACGAGAGATATTGCGGCGTGGGATGAGCGACGAGCGGTATCAAGATTTGCTGACGGCTATTAAGGATCAAGACAGTGCCGTACATGGTCGTGTGGCTGCTATTTATACGCTTAAGCAACTAGCAGGCGAGAGGTGTAGCAAAGATCTTATGTCTTTGATCGGCGATGCTGGAGTTAGCGTCAATGTAATGCGAGCGTCGACAGATCGCCTTGGAGAATTGTCAGGGTTGGAAATTGGTCCCTTTGTGAAAATGTTGCAGCACGAGGACCCGCGAGTGCAAGCGCAGGCATTGATTAGCCTAGGCCGCATCGGCGATGCCACGGCCGCAGAAGCAATCTTGACCCTGACAAACCGCTCCCCTGCATTTCCTATACCTGAGGAAACTCCGTTATACAAACAGGCGGATCCTGGCAGAGTGTTGCCTCATCTTGCCGTGCGAGCATTGGTTCGTTGTGGTTCAGTGGAAGCGTGCTTGCAAGCGATCGAAGGTCCATATTCCGACGGAGCATTGTGGGCGCTGAAGTATATGCATACTACGGCGGCGGTTCATGGTTTAGTGAAGAAATTGAGCGAAGTTCGTGATGCTGAGGTTCGTCAAAATATCATAACAACCCTCATCCGCTTGTACTATCGCGAGGGGGAATACACCGGGGACTGGTGGGGTACAAGACCCGATCGAACTGGGCCATATTACGACCGCCAAAAATGGAGCGAAAGTGAAACGATCACGTCTGTTCTGAAGCAATTTATTCCACAGATAGACGTGGAAAGTCGTAAACGGGCGGGAGTGGAGTTTGCTAGGCATAAAGTCAAGATCGAAGGGCTCGAGGTGGCGTCGGCGGTGATCGGGAAATCTGAACCGATGGCGCCGATTGTGATTGCTGAGGCGGACAGTTCCAACCCGGATCTGATTGCTAATTTGGCCGCAGATATTGTGGTTTATCGAGCAACTGAATTTAAAGGAGACGTTAATAGAGGGGCCGAATTGTTTAAGAAACAAAATTGCCTAGCGTGTCACACAACGGCTAATGGACAAGTGCCCAAAGGGCCGCACTTGGTTGACATCGGAAAGCGATCCAAGAAAGCTGAATTGTTGGAATCCGTCGTAAAGCCGAGCGCGAAAATCGCCCAAGGGTTTGATACGTACCTTTTCCAGACGGTACAGGGTAAGGTCTACAGTGGATTTGTTACTGGTGAGAGTGCTCAGGAAGTGCAGGTCCGTCAAACAAACGGCGTGCCGATAATATTAAAGAAAAAAGATATCGACGAGCGGGTGAAATCCGAGGGATCGATGATGCCGGTCGGGCTTACCAATAACCTGACGCCTGAGCAGTTAGCTGATCTTGTGGCGTTTTTGCAGTCGCTGAAATAGTCGATCGAGTTATTTCGTCGCTGACCGAACGCCTTGTTTTGAGGCTACAAGTTCCTTAAGCTGCACGTTCATTTGTTTAGCGCGCTCGGCATGTTTCTCAACGAGGTTGGTTAGTTCACCAGGGTCCAACTCAAGGTTGTACAGTTGGCCGCCTTTGTTGGCTGGCGTCGGGATATATTTCCAGTGACCATCTCTCATGGCAACCGTGCGACGAGCTTCTTCGAGCATGAGAGAATAGGAAGAATCGGACTGCCCAAGTAACGCTGGCAACACATTTCGGCTATCCGGTGCTTGGGTGTCTTTAAGTTTAATGTTTAGCAGATTGGCAAAGGACGCGATGAAGTCGATTTGATTGACCATTGCGTCTGATGTTCCGACTTCGATTCGACCGGGCCATTTGACGATGAACGGCACGCGAGTGCCGCCTTCGTAGATTTGGTACTTGCCACCTCGGTAGGGGCCGGAGGCATCATGCCCTCGGTCGACTTCTTTTGTAGAAGTGAGTACGGTGGTTCCATCTTCATAGCCGTCGTCATAGACGGGGCCATTGTCACTTGAGAAGATGACGAGTGTGTTTTCGGCGAGACCGTTGGCTTCCAGAGCATCTAGGATTTCGCCCGTTGCCCAGTCGAGTTGGACCATTGCGTCGCCGCGGTAGCTTAATTTAGATTTACCGCGGAAGCGTGGGTGTGGGGCACGAGGAACGTGGATGTCTTGGGATGAGAAGAATAGAAAGAATGGTTTGTTTTTCTTTTGAGCTGATATGTATTGGGTTGCTTTCTGGACAAACGTGTCCGCCATTGTTTCGTCGTTCCAGAGGGCGGACTTACCGCCAAATTGACGTCCTATGCGTCCGATACCATTAATCACGGATGTGTTGTGACCGTGACTACTTTTGTAGTATGTCATGGATTCAGGGCTTTTCTTGCCGTCGGGATATTCTGTCGCAACGACACCAGCAGGTTTCGTCCCGACAAAAAGAGGGTCACTAGGATTTAGGTTCACCACTCGGTGGTTCTCGAGGTAAACGCAAGGCACGCGGTCATTGGTTGAAGGTAACAAAAATGAATAATCAAAGCCTACTTCTAGCGGTCCGGGTTTAACGTCAGCGTTCCAGTCGACCGCGGTTTCTCCGTCACCGATGCCGAGGTGCCATTTCCCGACGATTGCCGTACGATAACCAGCATCGCTGAATAGCTGCGGGAGTGTGTACATGTCTGGCTTAATAGTCATTGGGGCGTTAGGTGCGAGGATGCGAACGTTACGTCGAAAGCCGTGAATACCGGTCAGCATGGAAAACCTAGACGGCGTACACGTCGCTGCCGAGCAGTGCCCGTCAGTGAGTCGCAATCCCTGACTTGCTAGTCGATCAATATTAGGTGTGGGGATGAGCTGCGAACCGTACACGCCAACGTCACTATAGCCAACGTCATCGCCATAGATGATGACCACATTTGGGCGGTCCTTGGCTAGGGTGTTTGGAATTATAGAAAACGAAATCAGCAGAATGGCTAGGTATTTCAATTGCATGTCCTTTGATGGGTAAATTACATCCAACTAACACACTACCAAAAATCATTCTGCAACGGCACCCGCCGCTGATGGTTCGCGTCTACGCTGTTATCGAACCGCGCTACGCCTCCTGCGTACATTGATAAGATGTTAAGATATGGGCAATTGTTAAAAATCAATCTGAGACAAAATCCATGCTTAACAAACTCACGATAATTTTACTCGTGACGCTCGGTCTGCTTGCCACCGCCTTTGCTAATACTCGCTTACGTCAACCGCTACCAAATGATGCTGCTGCGCAAAAAGTCCAACGTAAATTCAAGCAATACAAACGGGTGCATCAAGAATTACTGAAACTGATCGTCGATGGTAATCAAAAACAAGCGATCATAGCATTGCAGGAAATCGTGACGATCGTGCCTCGTGACGGTGAATCGCAATATATGCTAGCCGTAGCTTACGCCGCAGACGGACAATTACAGGCCGCTGTCGCATCGGTAGACAAAGCACTGAAGCTCGGAATTCCTCGGTCGCGATTCTTAGGTGGTACCAAGACGGGTCTCGAACCACTCCGGAAAATGGAATCTTTTCAAGCACTTTTTTCGAATGCTTCACCGCTGGTACACGGACCGATGTTGGGCCAAAACACCGGTACTGGTATTTCCATCTGGATACGCACCGCCAGTGCGTGTGCGGTTAAAGTGGCGATTCGGGAACGTGGTCATTCAAACAGCGTCGCTAACGGTGCCGATAAGTCACAGGCTTCGTCCGATTATACGGCGGTCGTGCGCGTCGATGGTTTATCGGCAAACCATGATTACGAGTACACACTGACGTTGGGCGATGAGCAATTGACAGAGGTCTACAAGTTTCGCACGCTGGCAGAAAAACATCAGCAAACGAAGTTTCGAGTAGCATTCGGCGGCGGCGCGGGATTTGTCCCAGCTAATGAATACGCGTGGAATACAATTGGAGAGCAAAGGCCCGATGTGTTGATGCTGTTAGGGGACAATACCTACAGCGACGCCCCTGAAATGCCAGAGATGCAACACTACTGCTATTATCGTCGGCAGTCGCGTCCGGAATTCAGAAACTTAGTATCTCAGGTGCCGGTTTACACAATTTGGGATGATCATGATTTTGGGACCAATGATTGTCAGGGTGGCCCGCTTGTTGAAGAACCGTATTGGAAGGTTCCCGTATGGAATGTGTTTAAGAATAATTGGGTGAATCCCAAATACGGCAACGGTGGGGTTCAGCCGGGTTGTTGGTATGACTATTACGTTGGCAACGTCCACTTCATTATGCTCGATGGTCGTACCTATCGCGATCTACGCCCCTCGGACGAATCTCGACCCACGATGCTTGGTCCTGTGCAAATCAAGTGGCTGCAACGGACAATTAAGCAATCCAGTGGAGTGTTCACCGTGTTGGTCTCACCCGTTCCGTGGGTATTCAGCGCTAAAGGTAACAGTAAAGATACGTGGAATGGTTTTAAGCAGGAACGCAACGAAATATTCGATATGGTTAAGCAGTTGGGCAGCAACGGTGTTCTGCTAATGTCCGCCGACAGGCACCGCAGTGATTTATGGAAGATACAGCGAGAGGGTTTGTATCCGCTTTATGAATTCAATAGTTCGCGATTAACCAATCAGCATGTGCATCCTGAGATGGCTGGAGCTGAATTCTCCTATAATAAAAAACAATCATTTGGGATCGTCGAATTTGATACGACCATTTCCGACCCGACAGTTGAATATCGAATTATCAATATTGATGGAAAACAAATTCATAGCCGCCAAATCACGAGGAGTGAGATTACCCATGACCAATAAGGCAAATATTTTGGTGCTGGCCGGTGTGGCAGCGTTTTGGTTTTGTTTATCGCCCAGTCTATTTGTACAGGCCGATGACTGGGGACGTTTTCGTGGGCCCAACGGTAACGGTTATTCAGCAGAAGCTAAATTTCCCGCGACATTTAAGATCGACGATGCTTTGTGGCAGTGCCCGGTTCCCGGAAACGGGAACTCGTCGCCAGTGGTTGGTGGCGGGAATATCTATGTCACCAGCGCCGACCCAGGAACTAGCGTGCGAAAATTGACCGCCATTGACCATAAGTTGGGGAAAATTGCTTGGTCGGTGGAGTTTCCTTTAAAGGTGTTTAAAGCTCACAAACGCAATGGCTTTGCCAGTTCGACTCCGTGTGCTGACGCACGGCATGTGTACGTGTTATGGCAATCAGCAACGAACTCGGCCATACATGCGTTGAACCATGCAGGAAAAAAAGTCTGGACGTACGAGTTGGGCGGATTTGCGGCAGGCCCTGGTTGTGCCACATCGCCGATTTTGCATGGTGGTCGACTGTTGTTGACTCACGATAATGAAAAGCATGAAAGTTTCTTACTAGCGCTCGATGCCGACACGGGTACGGAATGTTGGAAAACCCTGAGAAAAACTCAACGAACAGGGTTTTCCACGCCTGTGGTCTATCAAGGGAAATCAGGCGAGACCCAAGTGATCTTTAGTCACGCCTATGAGGGTGTAGTGGCCGTCGATTTTGAAAAAGGAGAAATCCTGTGGCAAAACATCGTATTTGGAGACCACCAGCAGCGTGCGATCGGTTCGCCGATTGTTGCCAACGGACTCGTTATCGCCGCGAGCGGTTTTACGACAGGTGTTAAGACACTGGTTGCGCTAGATCCCGAATCAATCGACGGAGATGGACAGGCTCGGGAAGTGTATCGGTTACTGCGTAACGTCCCACATTGCCCCACGCCACTTGTCGTTGGAGGTTTGATGTTTTTATGGACAGACCGAGGAATATTAGCGTGTGTGGAAGCGGAAACAGGTAACGAAGTTTGGGCGAAACGGATCGGTGGTGAGTTTTTTGCATCGCCGGTATGCGCCGGTGGCATTATCTACGGAGTTGACCGCGACGGTGTAGTAACGACCGTAGCCGCTTCAAGAGAATATAAGCTGCTGGGCAAAACGGAGTTGTCGGCCGGTAGCATGGCCACGCCGGCTATCTATGACGGGAAGCTGATTTACCGTACGGATCAAGGTGTGATCGCCTTTGGGAAGTAGTAGCTGATTGCGGTGTTGGCATCAATCCACATCGTGGGGCTCGCCTGTAAGGTCGTATACGCAATTGTACAAAATGATATAATAATCCGCGGGTTCAACCGTGTTCGATAGAAATCTCAATAAGAAGCGAAAATTATGCGATCTAAACTAGTTGTTTTGTTGATGTTCATTATTTCTATATGCGGTACTTCCGTTGGCCAGGTGCAAACGCAACAGCCAACAATTGCTCCGTCGGTTATCCGAGTCGACCTTGCTGCTGATTTTAAGCCGGACGAACCACAGGATGCACCGGCTGGCGAAACTCTGGATGTGAAAAATGGCCCGACGGCAAGTTGGCTCTGGAGGCAAAAACAAGCAAAAGATGGTGAGAAAGTTACATTTGTCAAAACCATCGAACTCGAAAAGATTACCAACTCGACCCTCGTCGCAACTTGCGATAACCACTTTGTGTTTTTTGTAAATGGTCAGCGAGTCGCTTCCGGTGATGAATGGGCTGTTTCGGCTAAGGTCTCGATTACGAAACACCTCAAAGTCGGCAAAAACGAGCTCCGCGCCGTGTGTGTTAATGATGGTATTGGGGTCGGCGGCTTCGTTTGTAAATTAGTGATGCAATTAGCGTCCGGAAAATTGCAGTATTTTGTCACCGATGAAAACTGGAAGTGCACCGCCAGCGACGACTCGCCGGAACTGCAAGGAGTATTCGTGCATGGGAACCACGGAATGTCGCCTTGGGGAACTCCCCTGCACGGATCGTCGGCAGGCGGCCTTACGGGTGACGTTCCACCGCAGACGTTCCAGTTGTTGCCTGGATTCCAGGTTGAATTGCTTTACACCGTCCCCCGAGACACACAAGGTTCGTGGGTATGCATAGCATTTGATAAAAAGGGACGACTCATTGCTAGTGACCAAGGAAACAAGGGATTGTACCGCATAACTCCAGCCGCAATGGCGGGGCAAAGTGGGCCTAAGGAAACCATTGTTGAAAAGTTAGCGGTACCTATGACTTCCGCCCATGGCATGTTGTTCGCCTTCGATTCACTATATGTGAGTGCCAACGGTGGGCCAGGCAGTGGACTGTATCGCTTGCGTGACACGAATGGTGATGATCAATTTGATGAGGTAACGAAGTTGAAATCGTTTCAAGGCGGCGGTGAGCATGGCCCGCATTCCTTGCGGTTGTCTCCGGATGGAAAGTCAATTGTAGTCATTGCGGGGAATCATACTAATCTGCCACAAAATCTTGACGCAAGTAGGATACCTACTAACTGGAATGAGGATTTATTGTTGCCACGTCAATGGGACGCGCGCGGGCATGCCGCCGGTAAATTAGCACCAGGCGGTTGGATCGCTCAAACAGACCCCGCTGGCGAACATTGGGAACTGCTTAGCATGGGATACCGTAATCCTTTTGACTTTGCCTTTAATACAGAAGGCGATTTGTTCGCGTATGACGCGGATATGGAATGGGATTACGGCACGCCTTGGTATCGACCGACTCGAGTTGTTCATGCGACGAGTGGCAGCGAATTCGGGTGGCGCAGCGGTACCGGCAAATGGCCTACGTACTACGCCGATAGCCTGCCGCCTGCCGTTGATATTGGACCAGGCTCACCCGTTGGGGTTGCGTTTGGCTATGGCACAAAATTCCCTGCGAAATATCAACAGGCACTGTATTGCCTTGATTGGACATTCGGCACGATGTACGCGGTGCACTTTACGCCCGCAGGTTCAAGTTATGCTGCAGTCAAAGAAGAATTTCTATCGCGCACACCACTGCCGCTTACGGATATAGCTATAAGTCCCGCAGGCGCTATGTATTTTACAATCGGCGGTCGCGGGGCTCAGTCGGAGTTGTATAGAGTGACGTATCGCGGCGACGAAACTACTCGCCAAGAAAGTCTCCGCGGAGATAGCGAAACGTCCCAGCAGTTGCGGAAATTACGGCAGGCATTGGCGCAAAGGCACCACCACGCTGCGGAGGAATCGGTGGACGAGGCAGTTGCATTCGCACTGAAACATCTGGGACACGCTGACCGTCATATTCGCTATGCGGCTAGAATTGCGCTCGAAAATCAACCGGTCTCGCTGTGGCGGAAACAGTTGATGCCAATGAAGAATAACAGCAACGCCATGGAAGTGATCAACGGCACGATCGCCCTTGCGCGGCAGGGCGAATCTACAGATGCGGCGCGTGCGTTGACGCTGTTGCAGTCGTTGTCGTACGAACGGCTCCAACGTACGCAACAGTTGGACTTATTACGAGCCTACTCATTGGTGTTTATTCGACTCGGTCAAGGGACCCTCGAACAGCAAGCCGCGATTTTAGCAGACCTTGACCCCCAGTTCCCGTCGACGGACAACTCAATTAACCGCGAGCTATGCAGCGTCTTGGTTTATCTAAACTCAGCGACGATAGCCGGAAAATGTCTAAAGCTGATGAAGCTTGAGGATACGAGTAAAAGTGAAACAGTTGAGGACTTCCTGACTCGTAACCGCGGTTATGGACAAACGATCGCCAATTCCATTAACAATCGTCCGGAGATACAGAAAATGCACTACGCCTATGCGTTGCGGAACCTGCGGTACGGTTGGACGCTTGAACAACGTCGAGAGTATCTCGAGTGGTTTGTAGTTGCTAGAAAAAAATCCGGTGGCGCCAGTTACGTTGGTTTTCTCGATAACATCCAAAAGGAAGCGGTTGCCAATATGTCTCAGGCCGAACGAGATTCGCTCGCGGATAGTACATTAAGGCCACCCCCTGCGGAAGCGGAATTGCCGAAGGCGGAGGGACCGGGCAGTGAATGGACTGTTGAGCAATTGTTACGGTTAACGAACAGCGGTTTGTCGGAACGGAGTTTCGACCGCGGAAAAACAATGTTCGCGGCGGCTAAATGCGGCAGTTGCCATCGCTTTGATGGAGCAGGTGGTGCTACAGGACCGGATCTGAGCAATGTGGCGGGGAGGTTCTCACACCGCGATTTGATCGAGGCTATAGTGCTACCAAGCAAAGTCATCTCGGATCAATATCGGGCGATGGTGATTACGACTAATGACGGTAAAGTTTACAGCGGTCGAGTGACCAACGATGTGGACGGCAAGTTAACTGTATCCGTGGATGCCGTGGATCCCACTAAGACGGTGGTTATAGAGAAGAGTAATGTAGATGAAATGGAACCGGCAAAGGCGTCCCTGATGCCTGCTAAGTTGTTAAATGAGTTGAATCAAAATGAAGTGTTGGACTTGCTGGCGTATATGTTGAGCCGGGGTAATCCACAAAGCAATATGTTTAAAGATAGTGATAGCAAATCAAGTGAATAGGAATTGTCATATGCATTTACCTAAAGCGGGTAGCTGGGGAAAAATTTGTCTATCTGTCGCCTTGTGCGTTGTTGGTTTAACCACCGCGTCAACGGTGCAGGCTCAGCGCAGTGTATGGCAACGGGGAGCGACATTACAAAAATTGCATGATGGCGCTGCAGGTGAGGGTCCGGCGTGGCATCCAAAAATCGGCTTGGTCGCCAGTCACGGCAGCGTCTATCTCATGCGAGATGGCGAGGCACCACAAATTTACAAGAAAGATCTCGGAACTAACGGTTTGATGTGGGATACAGCAGGTCGACTGTGGTGTTGTCAGCCATCGAAAAATCGAGTGATTCGTTTCGAAGCGGACGGTACTGAAACAGTGGTTACCGACAAGTTCGAGGGCGCTGCTTATAACCAGCCCAATGATATCACGATGGATGCGACTGGACGAATCTATTTCTCCGATCCCAAGTATGGGCCGCGTGACAACTTGCCGCAACAGGATGAAAGTGGACGCCCTGTTGAGGGTGTTTATCGCGTCGATACAGATGGGATTGTGATGCGTGTTATCACTCATGAAGTTGATCGGCCAAACGGTGTGCTTATCACGCGAGATCAAAAATACCTGTACGTTGCGGGAAATAACAATTCAGTTAAAGGTGGTGAACGCAAACTGTTTCGCTTTGAGGTGATGGATTGCTGCGGAACTGTATTGCTGGAGACAAAAAAGCTGATATATGACTGGGGTAGTAGTCGAGGCCCGGACGGTTTGGCGGAAGATGTAAAGGGAAATATTTACGTGGCGGGTGGCCTAAATAGCGATGATGTGGCCGTGGAAGACAATTCCCAAAAGGGAGGTATCTATGTGTTTTCGCCAGCGGGGAAGCTAATTGATTTTATTGCGGTTCAAGTGGATGAAGTTACCAACTGTGCTTTTGGCGGCAACAATCTGAAGACGTTGTATATCACCGCCGGCGGAACGCTGTTTAGCATCCAAACGAAAAACCGCGGTGTGATTACCGTCGGGAAGAAGTGATTGCAACCTTCATGGGAAAGCTGCTTTATGGGCTCTGATGACGAAGAAAAGATTGGGATCGACCGCACGCCGTTGTTTGCTTTAGCGCGGGAGATCACAGCGACACATTTGTTTGTGTGGACCATGCAACCGTCCGGTAGTTTGCAGTCCATGAAAATACCGCTGGCAAGCGTAGGACAGAAAGTGTCGGATGCGGCGCGGATCATGGACCAAAATCTGGATCAGGCAATGATAATGTTAAACGCTGCATCTGCTGCCTTTGATGCTGCGGTGCAAAGTTGGGAAGGGAAGGCGCGGCAGAGCGAGCAAGATCTGAAACGCAGTGCCAAGCCCGGGAAATTATCACAGGTCGTGGCTAAGCACAATCAAGTGCGTCCGCGACTGGCGCCGGTGAAAAGTGTGTTTCGGCGAGCGGTTTCGACACTGCAGAATGCTCAAATTGAGACTCGCCGTCGTGAGGGAGTCGTCACCGATGACAGCCCAGACGAGGAACTGTAGGGACTGCAGACATCATGGGCCGTATGTGTGTAGTTGGTTCAACGCGGGTAACAACAGTTGCCCAGCTATTTCTCTATCGTCCGTATAAATACCAGAGAAAACGATAAAGAATGCGAGGTTTCCGTCGCGAGTGCTAAGCATATTGCCAAAGGGTTCGCCGTCTATCGATAAAATAGCAAATGTTGATTCATCACCCCAACTAAATAGGTCGTTACGTTCGATCACCTCGACGTCGGCACCGGCGATGATTTGCATACCTAATAAGGCACTGGCCCACCGACCGACGTAGCTTGCAGTTCCCAGTGATCTATTGCAATTTGTTTTCAGCAGCTAGCCGCCACGATCGGTGGATGGGGCGAAAGACACCGAACGTTGTCCCGCTGTCTAACAATTGGAGTGTCTTCTGGGCGTCTCCGAATTGTGCGTAGAGGCGCGGGGTATTGTAGCCGTTGTCGTCTTTGAGGTTGTTGAGTTCTTTACGTACGGCGTTGAGATGGCGTTTGCACTTTGCCAGAAGTCGTTCGGCGAGTTCAGGAGCGTTGGGTTGCCATTGTTTTGCAAGTGTCTGGCAGTGCGCGTCAAGGTCGAAGGAATACCGGAGGGCAACGTCGAAATAGTCATCGATTAGTTGTTTGGCTGTAGGGTGGGTAGGATTATTGCCGAGGAAAGACTCGATTGAGGAAGCTAGTGCGTCGATGGCGGTTTTATTAATGACTTGCCGCCGGACTGCCTCGATCTCGAGCGATAGAGCGTGGAGTCGCGTGGTTGTTGGAGATTTCATTCGGTCGGCGTGGTCGCGAAGTAGTTTTACGACGCGCATAGATCCTATGCGTTCCATTTCAGTGAGTTTACCCAGTAACGCTTGGTAAGATGTTTCGGTTCCGCCAGCGTCAATATACGCTTGTTCATAGTCGTCCAGTGATGTTTTGATCTTGATTGCATCGTGCACCATATCCACGAAGCCTTTGGGCAGAGTCATTCCTTCGTTAATTCGGTCGGTTAGACCGTTTGACATGTTGGCAACGGTAGTTAGTTCACCGTCGGCGTTAAACATAAAAAAGTAAAAGAATTGACCGTAGCGCAGGTCGCAATTGCCAGGGAGTTCATTTCCACCAAGGCAGATGGGAACGGTTTGGTGGAGTTTCTTCAGGGCTTTGGAAGGGAGCAACACGGCCCCCGCATCTTTAATAGATCATCAGCCGCTTTCGAGGTTGAAGTTGTACAACACTACAGAGGGAGTGTTGTTCGCCTTGTTTGTTTCGAGGAAATCTTTAACATTGCCAACGGCATAGGGTAGCGTCGGTCCTTGAGCGAGAGCAGTGGCAGCGAAGAGGAGCAGTGCACTGGCGAGCATAGTCGGTTTCATAGTGGTGAGACTCATTTGGTAGAGGGCCGAGCACGTCTATTAATAAGATTGATTATAATGTTCATGAAGGAAAACGCAACAAAATTCGGGTGTTCAGGGTCGTGTTAAGAGATAGGAGAACAATCGCATGTGGCTATTTACTCAATATGGATTTTTCAGCGCAGTCTGCGCGCGCGAGGGTGATGGGAGTGCGGGTAACAAAGTGGATGCAGGGCGGGTGATGGTCCGAGCGCGTTTGCTTGGGCACTTGGAAGGGCTGAAGTTACGATTTCCTGAAGATCTTGGTGGCTTGGAAATCATGGAAACGCCGGCAACGGATTACCGATATCGGCTGTTTGTCGATAAGGCAGTTTGGGTACACGTATTACAGTGTTTAGGAGATGAGCTGGATTACGACAATTTCAAATCTAAAGTGGGGCGGAATCTTGATGTCGTCGGCGACGAATATTATGATTCATTGCACGACGTCTGGGATACCATGCAGCGACTGCAGCGGTGAGCTTGAGTTCCTGCGGTCATTCCGATTTTGTGTTTGGAATGAACTTCCGAATATAATTTCCCCTAGCATCGGCTACATAGATTGCACCCTTGCCGTCGACAGCAATGTCATGTCCGAGATTCGCCGTGTCTTTTGACTGGGCCGTACTGAATGTGCCACTGATATTTCCTTGAGAATTGAGGATCACAACGCGTGATCGTGTGTGGTCTGGTTGGTCACCACCGTCAATGATGTAAATTCGATGTCGATGATCAGTTGCTATTCCAAACGGACGACCGATACGTGTTCCCTGCCATTGATCGAGGTAGCGTCCTTTGAGATTAAATATTTGGACGCGAAGATTGCTGCGATCGCAAACATACACGCGTTTTCGTAATACGGTGATACCATGCGGTAGATTAAATTCGCCTGCTTGACTGCCCGGTGTTCCCCATTCGCCGAGATATTTTCCCGCGGGTGAAAAGCGAACGATTCGAGTGTTGATATATCCGTCGGATACGTAGACGGTGCCATCTTTGGAAAAACCAACATCCGTTGGACGGGCGAAATGTGATCGCCCGCTGCCAGCAACTCCGGCAGTCCCAAGTGTCAGAAGGACCTTCCCGGATTGGGGTTCGATTTTAAAGACTTGATGAGAACCGACATCCGTGACCCACAGATCACCGTTTTTATCGACCGATAACCCATGAGGCATGATAAATATACGGTTACCAAGGGTTGAGAGTAGCTTTCCAGTTTCAGAGTCAAAGATGGCGATGGTTTGTCCGCTAATGGTCTCTGTAGGAAATGGGTTGCTCCAAGTTCGGTCGGATCGATGGAAGACGTAAACGTGTTGTCCACCAACGGCGACTCCAGTTACTTGTCCGAGTTCCACCTCGGTCGGCAATACTGGCCAGTTAGGGGCTTGAGTATAGTCGGACTGTCCGAACGCTTGGGCAACGAACAAAATCGAAAACAGCGTTGTCCATCTCGGGTAGCGAATATTTCTCATTGGACAGATTGTTTAGCGAGCTTAAGTTGATGAAGATATGCTTGTTTCCACCAGATGAACAAACCACAACCGAGTAAAGTCAGCAAAATAAAAGCCGTGAACCAGAGGGCTTTGTCGTATTTGCCGGGGAAGTCCTCGTCCGCCAGCAGCATCAACTGGATGAATTGCGAACACCAAACAAACAAAAACAACACGCCAATACCGTATAATATAAAAATTCCCACCTTGCAGGCTCCTTTATCGGAATGTAACGAAAAGCGACCGCCGAATCGATTCCTGCTCGGATGAGCTGTAGGAAAATTTGCGGACGACGTACTACAATGATGATAACCAATCAAGATGCGGGAATTTGAACCAAGTTAATATTATGGAGAGTTTTTATACTCCCAATCAGGTTTGCACATTGAACAGTACGTGAATCATATGTGGTGGAGCGGCGTGAGGGCCAAACAAACTGCGTAATAGCGCTGTGATTTTCGCTAGCAATGAGACGCACCCAAGCTGACAAGAAGTGGACTTATAGAAAATTGTGATAGCATGAAATTTATACATACCGCAGATTGGCATTTGGGCCGCTCGTTGCACAAAACAAATTTGGTGGAAGATCAGCGGTTGGTGCTCGATGAGTTGGTCGAGCTTATGAAGAAAGTGAAGCCTGATGTATTGATCGTGGCGGGCGATATTTACGATCGTGCAGTCCCGGCCGTTGATGCAATTCGATTACTTGAAAATGTGATCAATACGATCGTACTGGAAATGGAAGTACCGATCGTTATGATCGCTGGTAATCATGACAGTCCAGATCGATTAGCGTTTGGAAGTCAACTTTATGTTGACCGAGGCCTGTATATCGCCGGGCCAACTACGAGTAAGGTCGTTCTTTCCGACGAACATGGGGAAGTTGATATTCACTTAATACCCTATGCGCGGCCCGAGGAGGCAATCGCGGCGGGTTTGACGTTGAAAGACCGGTCTCATGACGCCGCAATCCAGGCGCAGGTGGAAGCTTGCGCGGCCGCGGGAGTTTCGGGCCGCTCCATTGGCGTAGCTCATGCATTCGTGAAAAACTGTGAATCGAGCGACTCCGAGCGATATTTATCCGTGGGTGGAGCGAGTACTGTTTCCGCTGATCACTTCGACATGTTTGCGTACACGGCCCTAGGACACCTTCACGGCCATCAGGAGGTTAGCAAAAATGTGCAGTATAGCGGTTCGCTGCTCAAGTATTCATTTTCTGAGGCGGAACATGTTAAGGGCGTAATTGTCGGGGAAATCGATGCTCAGGGAAAGGTGACCACAGAGTTCGTCGAACTCAAGGCGCGACGTGATGTGAGAATTATGAGGGGTGACTTTAAGGACTTACTTAAACCGCAAGGGAAAATTGCTTCCCGTCAGGACTACATCGAATTTAGGTTGACGGACAAGGTACCGGTTTTTAATCCGATGAGTCGTTTAAGGGAGATTTATCCGAATGCGTTGAGTGTACGGCGGTTAGAAATTGAGAGCGCGAGTGATGCCAAGACGGCCGTGGATCGGCATCGGTTGGATCCCGCTGATTTGTTCGCAAATTTATTTGAGGAGATGGTTGGCCAATCCATGAGTGAAAAGGAAATAGAAGCATTTGCTGAGATATTGGCGGACGTACAAAAAAATGAACAGAACCTGGAGGGGAACTAATGAAACCTTTGCGAATCAGCATGACAGCATTTGGGCCGTTTGTGAAAACTGAAAAGGTAGATTTTAAGGACTACCAGGGCAATCTGTTTTTAATCTACGGGCCGACCGGTTCTGGTAAGACGACCATTTTTGATGCGATGTGCTATGCCTTATATGGTGCTACTTCTGGGGATATGAAAACCGGTAAACAGATGTGTTGCAACCTTCCCAATGCAAGTGCCATCACCGAAGTGACGTTTGATTTTGAGATTGGGGACACGAGTTATCGCGTTGTCCGCCAACCGGAGCAGACCAAGCCTAAGGCAAATGGCAATGGTACGACTAAAGTGTTACATGCGGCGATGGTTTACGAATTAGCGTCAGCCGCTGCCGAAGATGCGACGGATGACGGACTATTACTTGTAAGTCGTCCTCGAGATGTTAGTGAGAAGATCCATGAGTTGTTGGGATTTGAAGCTGCGCAATTCCGGCAGGTCGTTTTAATTCCCCAAGGAGATTTTCGCCAGTTGTTAACGGCCAATTCCGTTGAACGCGAGAAGATTCTTAAGGTGCTGTTTAATACAGATGTGTATAGCCAAATTCAGGATGCGTTAGGAAAGCGAATAAGCACATTAAACAAGTCTTGTGCCAAAGTTGTTGCCGGCAGGGATGAGCGTTTGCGTCTAGTGGGAGCGGTGAATGTTGAGGAAGTCGAAGAATTAATAATGGAGAGAGAAGCAGAGGGAACGGAATTGAAGATACAGGTTGCTAAGGCCAACGATCGATTTCAAAAGATACAAGACAAGTTCTCAAAAGTTAAAAGTGTACATGACCGGTTTGTTGAACTTGATGAGGCAAATGTTCAAAAGAGCGAACTTGCCGGAGAACAGGACAAAATTTCCGAACTTAAAAACGAAGTGAAGTTTGCTAAGCGTGCCAAGGGCTTAATTGACATCGCATCAGCGAAAGAAGAAAAGGAAATCGCCCTCGAAAAAGCAAGTGAAAAGAAAGATAAGGCTGCTGAAAAACTTGAAAGCGCTAGGGAGAATGCCAAGGTCGCGCAGATGGAAAAGGTAAAGTCGGACAAACGCAAGGGCGACTTGGAAACTATGGCGAGCGAAATTGACGCGCATGTTAAAATGCTACCTGTTGTTGAAAAACTCGCTAAGGACCAGGCTGTAATTACGGAACAACAGAAACAACTCGCGAGTTTGGTAGAATCACAGGAGAAGGCTGAATCACAAGCCGATGAACTCGCAGATACTATCGCTAATGATGAAGCGGAACTCAAACGAGTTCAAAAGTTGGCGGGCAATGCCGGGGAGTTGGAATTGAGAGTCAAAAATGCTGCTGATTTGCTTGACGACCGTGAATTGCTCGACGCGAAAGCAAGGGATTTGAAAGATGAGACGGCAACGTGCAAGGCGGCACAGTCGGCGGAAGAGGAAGCGAGAAAGACGCGGACGAAGCTAGAGCGCGAGTTACGGCAGACCGAGAAAGACTGGGAAGCTTCACGCGTGCACGTGATTGCAAAATCCTTGGAAAACGACGTGCCCTGCCCAGTTTGTGGCTCCACGGAGCATCCGGAACCGGCAAAACCAAGTGACTCTACCCGTGTTGTAAATGACTCCAAGTTAACGAAAGCTCGTAAAGCAGAACAGGATTCCAGCAAACAGTTGAAAATGTGTGAGAAAGATAGAGTTGCGGTTGAGGGACGGATCGACGCGATAGAAAAGGAAGTCAAACGGCTCAAAAAGAAAAAAGGGGTCACCGATAGTACTGCCGCCGCGCTGCGGAAGGATGCCAAGGATGTTAACAGTCAGTTGACCGCGGCGTTATCTGCGGAAAGCGATATTGAACAATTGGAAATTGCGCTGCAGGCGAATGATCAACTGCGCAGTGAGTATGCGTCCGACGTCAAGTCCCGTGAAAGGTCGATTAAAGGGATGGAGATAAAGACTGCAAAGCTGAAAGCGACTTTGCAGCAAAAGTTGGAGGATGTTCCGAAGAAACTTCAGGATCTGGCTGTGTTATTAGAAACATCCGATCAATTGAAGAACAGGCGGACCCTTCTAGCAGCGCTGATCGCAGGCAACGACAAGTGTGCCACGAGTACTGAAACGGCAAAAGCGGTTGCCGAAACTAATGAAAAGTCAGCAGTACAGGGGTTCAACCGAGCGAGCGATGGATTGTCTAAGTCGGCAAAAACTCTAGCCGATCGATTAATGGATGCGGGATTTAAGTCAACTGGGGAGATGGAAGATGCGTTGCGTGAAGAAAATGTCCTAGCGGCACTCGAGATCGATAGAAAGGACTTCAGAAAACGTAAAGCCGCCGTCAATGATAGGTTAAAGCGGGCTAAATCCCTTACGAAGGATAAAAAACGACCGGATTTACACAGGATATCTGAAAATCTAAGGGCGGAACAGCAGGAAAAAGACGCGGCGCTGAAAGCACAGTCAGGAAACCAAAAAGACACTAAGAGACTCAAGGACGATCACCAGCGGATACAAGAGTTATCGAAAAAGATTGAGAAGCAAGAGGGCGAGTTGAGCGTGTTCAAAAAATTGGAACAAGTTGCTAAAGGGAATTTACCGGGCACGGAAAACCTATCATTGCAACGGTATGTGTTGGCTGGGTTCCTGGACGACGTCACAGCGGCAGCTACGTATCGATTGCGAAAGATGTCCAAAGGGCGGTACCAGTTGCAGCGATCGCTGACAACACAGAACAAGCGGGCTACCGCGGGACTAGACCTCGACGTGCTCGACGACTTTACGGGTGAAAGTCGGTCGGTCAATACGTTGTCCGGTGGTGAAATGTTTCTAGCATCCCTGTCATTGGCACTGGGGTTATCTGATGTGGTTCAATCGTACGCGGGTGGGGTGCATTTGGATTCACTGTTTATTGACGAAGGGTTTGGTAGTTTGGATTCCGCTACGTTGGACGATGCGATTGAGACATTGATGGAGTTGAATCAGGGTGGTCGTATGGTTGGCGTAATTTCTCACGTGAACGAGTTGAAAGAACGGATTGATAAAAAGATCGAGGTGAAACACACCGCCAATGGTAGTACAGTCGTGTTTTAAGAAATAAGTTGTGCCGGACGGTGAATTCAATAATGAGTACGAATTAAGAGACAGGGATTATTGAAATATGGAAAAGGTTAATAAGGTAAATAGGATGGACGTTTTTTATACACCCCACCAGGTTTGTACTGTGAACAGCACATCTAGGAGTCCCGAAAAACCGAGACTGGTAATGGAGCGATTGACGTCCGGATCCTATGCCGCTGATATCAGCATTCACGAGGATTTCCCGCCATTTGATAACCTAGAATTTCTGATTGCACACGAAACTGCATATATCGAATCATTTTTCGCGGGTGAATTGATCAACAATGCTGGAATTCAATGGAGCGCTGAGTTTGCTGAAAGCGTACGGTATACCAATAGCAGTTTGTATCATGCAATTAAGTTTGCCACGGAGAATGAAAACTCGTTGGTGCTTAGTCCCACGAGTGGTTTTCATCATGCGGGTCCAAATGCGGGTTGGGGATTCTGTACTTTTAGTGGCCAGGTGATCGGATCGGTGAAACGCTGGCGAGAAACTGGTGCGGTCGGTGCTTATTTGGACCTCGACGGGCACTATGGTAACAGCATCGGGGACTCGGTGGGTTTTTGTACAAATGTCAAAGAAGCGATCGCGTGGAATTTTAACCCTTGTGGTTATGGTGAATCATATGTGGCGGAGGTCCGTGATGCGATGATCGAGCTGGAAACGATGGTTGACGCCCAGGCGGTCGATTATCTTGTCTGGTGCCATGGCGCGGATAGCCATGAAGACGATGACCTCGGTCATAACGTAAATACAGAGCAATGGCTTGAATGCAGCGAGATATTCTTTTCGCTGGTGAAACGCAAACGTGATGAGGGATTTAATGTGCCTGTGGTTATGTCGTTGTTCGGTGGTTACCGCGCGGATCCACCCGGTGTGTATGAAAACTACAAGTTTGTGGTGGATCTGCACGTGCAGGACATTGAGATTGGCATGCGGATATTGCAAGGTTAGAACGGGTCGGGAACGGGCAGCGGACAGTTGTTTTGGGAGCGAGTGTCGATGATGTGTGAATACGATGAAGACTTCGAAGATTTCGATTATGACGAAGAGTTAGCGGATGAGTATGGCGACATCGAGGACGACAACGTTACGGATGAGTATCTGGCCTACTTAGCGGCAACGGGAGAGGGTCCATTTGCCAGCGATGGTGGCGGCGGGTGCCTGATCATCATCGTCGCTTTAACGTTGTTCGCAGTCATGTCGGCCTGCGTGATGGCAAGGGTAGCGTAGTGTAACACCCCCAGAATGCGGTTGTTACGTGTTCAATGAGTTGTTTCCCAATTTGCTATCGCATAAACTACAAGTAGTAATTTAGTACCCTCTGTTTGCGGTCTTTACATGTCAGCTCCTGATCTCATAGAAACACTCCAGCAAAGTCTGCAATCACCGTTGTCCGATTCCCAAGTGGAATCGCTTTCGGAATTGATCGCTGCAGATCCCAAAACATATGATGTCGTGATGGACGAAATCCGGACACAGGAAATCGAAATCATTCCGATTTCCCTTAGCCCAGATGACGAACTTGACGAGTTAGTGGAATGGCTGACACAATTGGCGTCGACGCGGAATGTAGGGCGAGGGTTCAATACCGTAATCGCTAGCACAGCTGCCATCCTGCTGATAGCCGCAATTGGGTTTGGAGTTGCGTTTTTCTATTTCCCGACGACGGAAGATTCTAGCCAGGTCGGGGAATCCAATAGTCGTGCTGACACCACGAATTCGGCAGACCCGAATGATCCTAATGATTTGGCAGGCCCAGAATCAATATCGGACGCCCCTAAACCATCTGCGGAAGATGCGGGTGACTCTCAGGGGCCCACTTCGACTGACGTGGAAGCAACTGGTTTGATTTTGCCCGAGCTCCCCGTAACGCCCCGGTGGCTGGCATTTGATGACCCCGCCGCTAGGCTTGATCATTCATGGGTAAAGTCATTATCCCGCTACATACGACAACCGCTCGAGAAACGCGGAATACTTAAACCTGGCGAACAGGATGGAGTGACTCAGTATTTTGATCTTGAAGGCGACTTTTCGTTGCCGCCGCCTCGTGATGATGGTAGTTCCCTGCGTCTTCGGATGTCGAACATAGAGAATATGATCATTACGGCTGATAATGGTGCACAGAAGATAGAGCTCACCTACGACGGCAACTTTAGTTTAAAACGCTATGAGCTTCTGCCAATTAAGGAATTTGTCCGACGCTTGGCGATCGATTCTGAACCACGATTTCGCCGCCATTTTATTGAATCTCGGATTGACCCGCAAATTGACTTTAACTGGGCACTTGCATCTCCTGTGGTTAATGAACAGGTCGTCGACCCGGACTATTTTGCAGTACAGTGGAAGGGCTTTATCGTAATTCCAGCGAATGGTCGGTATGTATTTAGTATGGTCGCTGATGATGGGGTCAGGTTACGGATCAACGGCGTGGAAGTCATCGACAGTTGGGCTGTTCAGCCCGAGATCGAACTTTCCGGCGCAATCGATTTAACGGCTGGCACGTTCCCCATCGAAGTGGAATTCTTTAGTGATCGGATGACTGCCCGCATTGCCCTTGCTTGGGAAAGTGAGAATTTACCAAAGCAGATTATTGGCAGTGATTTTCTCCGATCGTCTGTTGGCTCAGATGGGCGACCCGGTTTAACGGGTCATTACTGTTACGGGCCATTTGTCGAGGCGGTTGAAGTGCCAGTTGAAGAAGCAGTCGATTTGGTCGACAACGATAATGGTCGCTGGCGGGGATTAATGGGTTCTGGTTTTGATCTTCGTTTTCAAGACAAAACATTTGTTGTTGCACGTGGTGATATCCCTTTGACGTTCTTGCCGATGGATGCTCCGCCCACGACCTTAAAAATACAAACCAAGGCTCGGTTGCAATACCTCGATCCAATACGACTGGAACCGCTCGACGGACTTACTGATTTTGATGCCACTGGGAATCAATGGCAACCAGCCAGCGATTTATCGTGGTATGTACTGACGGATTCGCCGGATTCAAGAGGTACCTACAAAATTGGTGAACAGGGGGACGTTCGGTTGACACGAACGGCAGGCTCCAATCCTGTCCATTTACAAACCAACATCCCGCTTCAGGGAAGTACCGACATATATGCGTTGATGAAAAACCCGACTCATCTTACGGGGATACGATTCCAACATCCTCAAAGCGAAGTGTTTTATTCGTTGTATTTCCTTAAAATGGGGAATTCCTATGTGGTTTCCATGAATCCAACGGATCTCGTGTTCACCTCCGACCAATATCGGGCTGGCGTCAGATTCAATAATCATGTTTGGTGGCGGGCCCATTATGGTGAGAGTCATTTTGTCATTTCGATGAGTCCGGATGGCAAACACTGGAATGTTGTCCACTCGCTTGCCCTAGATACGTCCTTGCCACGTAAACGGGAAATTGTCTTCGGGCTGACGACAGTTTTAGGTGATGAGCAACCCACAGTGTCTGTGGATAAGGTGTTTATTAAAACCGATCGGCTCATTGAACAGTTATCGACCTTTTTGCCAGTGGGCAACGTTACAAATATTCCGCAGCTTAAACGAGCAACGCGAGATACGCAAAAAATTACGGAGTTTCTGTCCGAATTGTTAGCTCAACGGCCGGAAACGATTTCGCCGGAAAAATGGCGTCTGGCTTGTTATGCTCGGGCTCTGGAAACAAATTTGACGCCCACCATGCGGCAGGAGGCATTGGTGCGGCTGTTGCATCATGCAATTCTCTATCATCCCGATACGGCGCGAGTTTACGAAGCACTGGTTAAGTTTCCCCAGCGTTTACAAATTCGGCGAGCGGATGCCTATTTGCATTCGTGGCAGAATCTACAACACTTGTTTGATCTGCTGGCGGGTCGATTATGCATTGAAGAAAAATCAGATCAATTGAAATTATTGATTGATGACTGGTTGCTGTTGCCCGGTGGAGCGGGTGGTCGAGAGCGATACGAGCTGCCGGTGACTCCTGAATTATTAACGCGGTTGTATCTCTATCATCTTCGGCATCGCGGACGATGGCAGGAGCTTTATGGTTTCACAACCAAAATTCAGTATTTGTCGCTATCACAGCATGGCAAAAATCTGGCTGATAAGGAGTTCAGTGCCTGGCGCACGGCTCACTGGTTGCAGGGTGAATCAGCCAACGTCCTTGAACAACAACAGCAACCGGTGATAAAACCTGCGGATGCGACTCGTTTTCTGATCGAGCGACCCGCAAGCGTTCAGACAGACCGGGAGTCGGTGAATGCGATGCGGGAGATTCTGCAGGCTGTTAAGGCAAAGGATCTGGACAGTGCCACAAAGATGATTACAGACAATCCGATCCCGCAGGGGCTGTTTCCGGTGGATAGGCTAGGCACCCGTTTCCAATCCGGCAGTGTTTACCTGCGGTCCATACTAGAACAAAACAGTAAGCTAGCCGAGAAGATGCAGCGAGATAACGCCGATCTTGCGGATTTGCGATTGAAGAAAGCGGTTGATGCCATCGATATGAACGGCGTCGCTCAAGTTGCGATGCGGTTTCGTGGTACGTCCGCTTCTGTCAAAGCGATTGAGTTGCTGGCGAATCACCAGCTTTCCGCGGGCTTGTTTCTGCCGGCGGCTCAGAATTTTGCCGATTTGTTAAAGCATGATGCTAATGGGAATCACACCCTGTGGAATGCAAAACGCAAACTGGCCATGGCATTAGCGGGACAAAAGCCGCCCAACGGTGTTGAAACTGACGTTGAACTGGAGGGAGAAATAATCCCGCAAGACAAGTTTAATGCACTTCTGGATCAACTGGTTGCTCAGCGGGGACGACAGTACATCAAACCCGCCAAGCAAAATCTGTCGCCGAAAAACCGTTCCATTGTGTCGTTGCTGGACATGTCTTTGCCTGGCAGTGTGCGTGCCGATGTTCGCCGTACCCGTCAAGTCTCTTTTCTGGATCTAGGGAACACCCTGCTGATTAGTCAGCCGGCGCGATTAACCTGTTACTCGCCCAGTGCCAAAAAGGTTGTCTGGAAAATTGAAGATACTGGAGCGGGCATGCCAGCAGAGTACATGTATTGTGGCCAACCCGTACTTTTTGGCAACGGCGTGTTTGTCTCTGTGTTCAAGGAAAAGAACTTCTACTGGACTCTGCTTAATCCGGCAGATGGGAAGCCTTTATGGGAAACTGCGGCAGTGGGAACTCCCTTTGCCGATCCCATTGTGGCGGGTTCGTCAATTTACGTTCTTGCCGTAATCCAGCAAAAGACCACCTTCGGACATTTGACCCTACAACAACTGGACTCGACAACGGGCGAATTGGTTTCCAATACGGTCTTGATGAATGTGCAAATTGATGCTGAGTTATTTCGCCGCGGTCGCAGCGCGATAGCGGAAGATCAAATTGTTTTTACGCTAGGGGGTGTAATCTACAGCACGAGTCTGCAAGGGGAATTGCGGTGGGCTAAATTGTTGGATCGCGTGCCCAAAATTGCAGATCAGCACTTATACAATAATATCATTCCAACAGCTCCGCTGGTCGCAGGAAATATGATCCTGCTATGTACAGAAGGGTCACCAGCGCTGGTTTGCCTTGATCGTATGACGGGAAGTCTGCTGTGGCAGCACCAGCAACCAGGCTTGCAGAAGATGGTGGGTATTTATGACGATCAGATCATACTGGTTCGTCAGTCGGGGATTCATTCATTACGGTTGGAGGATGGGGCAACGAGGTGGTTATATCCTGTCGCCGTAAATCCGCAATCGGTTCTCATCCACAACGACCACGTACTTGCACTGACGTTGGATAAACCGCTGGCGACGACACAACTAGCATTGGAGCCTGAAAGGAGAATATTGTGGATTCATCCCCAGACGGGAAATGTGGAACATCATTTCTCACTTCAGGAAGAGAACATAGTGTTTTTTGATGCTGAACAGATCTTTACGTTTGCGGATCAAGTTGTTGTAGTAAGTAACGTTGATATTAATGCCCGTACATTTAAGCTGTTGGGATTACCTGTAAAATGAGATTGTCATTGATGGGCATTACTACCGTGTTGTGTTTGATCGTCGCTGGTACAAGCCTAGGCCAGGATGCACCCCAGTACAGGGCTGTTTTCGGCGAAAATGAGGTGGTCCTTGGACAGAAGATAACTGGCTGGGAGGCCCCCAAGAACACAGCCAAACTCGATGATCGGTTGCTGTTTGAGAAATCTACCGGTGTCATTCGATACCTTGAAAAACTGGATGCCACAGTAGACCGGACAGGACCATTTATTGAACTATTCAACGGCGATGTTTTGCTAGGAATTGCGGTAGGCTATCAAAACGAAAACACGTTAAGCGGGGTACCAGCGTATTTCGATGTGCAACTTCGTGGTTCGCTTGTTCCCTTCGGTTCGGCGGATGGAACGATTCGTATCAAGGTTAATCGCGTAAAACGCCTTGTGTTTTTAGAGGAATCCACTCCAAAAATAGCCATGATCAAACGCGATCCGGGAACGGTGGTTTTGACTAATGGCCAAATCCTAACAACGGAAGAATTGCGTTGGTCAGCTACCGGATTAAGAGGAATTTCAGACACGAGTTCATTTAATGCCCGTTGGGATGAGCTTGCTATAGTGGTTCCGCCAGTTGACAAGGTCTTTTCGGACATGGACGCTATTCTTGATGACTTGCTCGCCCCGGCAGTCGATCCGGAGGCACGGATAGCCCGCTTGGTTACCACGCACGGCGCTATTCTGACCTACCGTGAAGATATGCTGGTTCCACAGCAACGTGAAAACAAGACGTTGTATCACGCGGTACAACCCGCTTGGAGCCTTGACAGTATCAGCACCGCTTTCGACGAGATTGCGGTACTTGGGTACCGGTTACACAATGAAATTCCGCTCTCGTCTTTTCCTGCAACTTTGCTTGAAAAACGGAGTTTGATAGGCTTTGATCCGTCTTGGAAGCGAAATCAGAATGTTCGTGGAGGGATACTGGCTAGTGGAACTATGTTTGCGGATGTAGGGATCGGTACCCACTCGTACAGCAAAATAGCCTTTGCTATTCCAGCGGATATTGTGACTAGGTTCCGTGGTTACGTTGGTATTGATCGAGTTGCGCAGGGCGGGGGTTGTGTACGTGTCAAAGTGTTCCGTGGTATTTCTGGAGGAGATGATATGGAAGCGTATCATAGTGGTCATCTAATAGGAATCAACGGGCATACGCCTTTTGACATTAGCGACTTTACTAAGTGTGATCGGATCGTGTTGGAAACCGGTTTTGGAGACCAGGGAAGACCCGCTGGTGCCGATCCCTTTGATATACGGGATGACGTCTCGTGGATACGAGCACTGTTAACGATCAATGTGCCGGCGCTGCAGGCCCGTGCCTGGTGGGGTTTTCAGCAGTATTCTCCGCAACTTACTAACTGGAACATTCCGGATAATTTTAAGTCACATGTAAAATTATCGGCTTACTGGAATCCGGATCAAGGTCGCTGGATGTCGGGCTTGTCATGGAAGGCACCCGTTGCCACAGTGGTTGGTACACCCATCATGGAATTCAATCAAAAGGTAGTCCTGACGCTCAATAATAGCTGGGTCACGTTTTCTGGTGCTTCCGATGGCATAGGTGACAAAACAGCCACGGTTCGCGTTACGGTTAACGACGAGCCCGTCCCATCCATCACGGATGTAGAAGTGAATCTTGCAGGCAAGGTTGGCTCCTTTGATACGAAGCACTGGACTTTGGGTGCGATGCTGGGCGAAGAAGTTGAAATTAAAGTTCAGGTCATGCCTCGGGAAGCAGGCACGTATAAGCCGCAGGGATTTACGCTTGGTTCCTTCGGATTACAACCCGTGATTACTGGGTTACCAGTTGATGGAACCTTGCCGGTTCCGGATGTACCTATTACTTCGCTCAAGCCGCTTTCGTTTTCACTACCGGGTTACACAGAAATGCCGCCTGTGGGGATTCTTAAGGATGAAATACCGCTTGAAACGGGTGGGGTGTTAATTACAGATGGATATGTTTTCCCCAGCGAGGGCGTGCTTGTCTACAAGCTACTGCCTACTTACGATCAGTTCGTTATGGTGATTGGACGTGACCACAGTACAGACAGGTCTTTTGGGCCCTGCGAGGTATTGATCGATGACGAGGTTGTTTGGACCTCTAAAGAGTTACCGGGCGTGCCTGATGTGGGTAAGCAACAGGAAAAACTAACAGGTGTATTCGTGGAATCAACTCGAAGCGCTTACATCAGGATCGCTATCCCTAACGGACACGCTACCTTGACTATCCGCAATCAATCCCAAGCGACGCACCTCGGATTTATCGGCAGCGCAGGATTCAACGAAAAATAAATATCCCGCTGGGCCTCTTTTTAGATGTATTTATCGCGCACGCCACCTATAATGAGGACCTGCTATCAGGACGGAGCCCGCCATGACGAAAACTATCACCATTATCATGATTTGTCTGATGATCGGTCAGCCTGCTTGGGGTGTTGTAGAAGGTGAATGGGAAATCACACCCGAGAGCGAAAAGGCAGTGGAACGTGGGTTGCAATGGTTGGCTCAAAACCAGGGACCTGTCGGAAATTGGGGCAGTCAAGATCTCGGGCTAGTCGCTTTAGGCGCGATGGCTTTTCTGTCTGCTGGACATGCACCAGGTCGCAGCCCTTATGGAAACAATGTCAAAAAAGCTCTGGATTACATTATCGTCAATGCAAAACCTTCCGGTTTGCTAAACGTGTCGAGTGAAGGACGCGACATGTATAACCATGGATTGGCAACCTTCTGCCTGACTCAGGCCTACGGTGCGGTACCGGATCGACGACTGGGACCTGTGCTGGATCGCGGAATAAAATTGATATGCGATGTTCAATGTGACGATGGGGGTTGGGATTACATTGCTCGACGCCAATCCCGCGGACATGATCTTTCTATAGTGGTGATGCAGGCCAAAGCCCTGCGCGGGGCGATGGATATTGGATTGGATATTCCGCCAGCGGTTATTGAAAAGGCGATTGTATCGGTACGGGGTTATTACCGCGCTATGGGTGACGCGGACGGAACTCGCTATGGCACGGATCCGTTAGGATTGCGTCCTGGTGCGTTTACTTACAATGGCGGCAAGGTAACCACGGCTATGGCGGCAGCAGGAGCTGTTTGTTTGCAGGAGTTTGGGCTGTACGAGGATTTTCGGATCCCCCGCAGTTTAGATCACATTGCCAAGGATATTGAAAATTTAAAACCTCGCAATGGGCATATCCCGTTTGACGCTTACGCGATGTATTACGTGGCTCAGGGATTGTATCAAGTTGGTGGGACACGTTGGCGGGAAAATTACCCGATCATTCGCGACGCGATCGTTGAAACACAATCGAAATCCACCAGTCCGACCGTAGATGGTTCTTGGGATGGCGGTCGGGTTAGCGGAGTTCCGGGTAAACTATTTGGAACCGCCGTTGGCGTTTTCGTTTTAAGCATACCCAATCGATACCTTCCAATTTTACAAGAAGGCGAATTTGCATCTGAGAATCAGAATTCCGATAAATAAGGCTAGCGTTTTTCAATCATCATGAATTTTTTTGTCGCATCATTTCTCACTGCGTCGGTTGCCATTGCGGGACCTACGTTAATTCATCTTCTCAATCGGCGGCGCTATCGTACGCAACCGTGGGCCGCGATGCAGTTCCTTAGAAATGCAGTTAAACGGAATCGGCGTGCAGTTCAAATCCGGGATTTGATTTTACTGGCACTTCGAACTCTAGCAGTTTTGTTTTTTGTGTTGGCAATGGCTCGGCCGTACTGGGTTGGAAGTGGTAGCCAAGTTCATCAAAATAACGAACCAGTGCATGCGGTGATTGTTCTTGATAATAGCCTGTCGATGGGCTATACGTCCTCACAAACATCACTCTTGGAAGAGGCCAAAGATCAGATTTCGCTGTTCATTGAATTGCTTCCTTCGGGTAGTGAAATATCCATTATTCCCCTTTGTGCTCAACCGCATTGGTTTAATATCGGTGGGTTTGCGTCCCGCGACGATGCGTTGAATGCCTTGCGGCAGGTCGAGGTTGTCGATCTCAAGGCGAATATTCGCTCGGGTGTGGAACGCGCGCTAATTGCAAGTAAAAAAGATAGTGCCATACAAACCAAACGATTTGTGTTTCTGGGTGATCTGCAGCAAGACAGTTGGGAAGATAATGATTTAGATGAACTTTTTGGTTCGTTGGGTGATGTTCAGCTTGTTCCAGTGCAACCCACACTTCGAGAAAATTCTTGGATTAGTGAGTTTTACCTGCGGGACGGAATAGCCGACGCGGAATCGATAGCAGTTTTCGTCGCGGAGGTACGCCACATAGGATTGACCTCACGTGAACGTGTTCCGGTTTCTCTGGAAATCGACGGTGATATCGTTTCTACAAGAATTATCGACTTGGTTCCGCAGCAAACGATTAGTTTGGTATTTGAACATCAGTTCACTAGCGCAGGTTCTTCAAAAGAACCCCTGTTCTCTCGTGCGATATTGAGGATAGATGAACCCGACTATTTACCGATGGACGACCACCGCGTCGCTGTGGTTCCAGTTATTGCTCGCGTACCGGTTGTATTTGTCGACCAGCACGGCGCGGACGAAAATCCGGATCGAGGGCGGTTTGGCGAAACCTATATGCTGCGGCACCTGTTGGCTCCCGAAATTGAAGACGATTTGGATCATCAGGCGTTAATTGATATTGTACATCGTACAATCGACACCCTGACTCAAGAGGATTTGCAGGATGCCCGTTTGGTCGTGATTAGCGGCAGTATCGCACCGCATCAGGTAACGGTCGACTTGTTACGTGAATACGCCGAGCAGGGAGGTCAGTTACTCATCACCGCCGGGGGATTGTTTGATACGAATTCCTGGACGGAGGCGGCCTGGATGCAAGGAAACGGAATTCTGCCGATGGCAATTATGTCCGATCCCATTGGCAGTTTGCCGCCGATAAGTGCAGACGACTGGCCACAGTTTAAACTCGATCCCAAGACATTTGACGATCCTCTCTATCGATTTGAACTTTCAAATGACGAACTGTCGGACCTCGTCCTAACCCCGTCATTCTACAAGGCGATAAAAGCCGACGAAGATAGTCTGAGTGACTGGGATGAAAAGGAATCTTTGCGAATTGAAGATCGTTTGGCGCGAGACGGCGAGCAGATTCGTTGGCTTAACTGGACAAACCCGCTTGCCCGGCATTACAGCGAATTTTCGGTGAAACAACTCGTTGCCCGTAACCGACCCCAGTCTTTGGGGCGTTATCAAAGTGGTGAGCCGTTTCTTGTCCAACGCCGGATGGGGCAGGGGCATATTATGTTGTTGACTTCGGGAGTGTTTCCGGAGTGGAACAATATTGCTTTGGATTCGGGCGTGCTTATCATGGACCGAATCTTACGACACCTGTTGGTGCGTTCTTTACCGGAGCGGACGCTGGAAACTCGTAATGAAATGGTGATTCCCGTTTCTCCTCGTAACCAGCACGCTAGTCATAAACTTCAGTGGCCTGATGAAGATGCCAACAAGCCAACTGACGTTGCGGTTGAGGTTCTCGGAAGTCAGAAATATGGGGTTGTTATGCGAGGAGCATCCCATCGAGGGTTTTACGAGTTGTTCCGTGAGAACGAAGTCGAAAGTGATCAAACAGCTGTAATGCTCCTTGGTTTCAACGGGCCTAGCAGCGAGAGTAATATTGAGTTGCTCGATGTGGAAGAACTACGGAGTGTATTGACCAGCGACAAAATCCGCTGGGTCGAGTCTGGCCAGTCAATCACATTACAGGGAACGACGTACCTCGGCAGTGGCACATGGAAATGGTTGATGTATTTGCTGTTACTAGTCTTATTAATTGAAATGATTTTGCTTGGCAAGAAACGTCAGGTTGATGACGATGAGCAGGCCGTAATTCCCGTCTCCGGACGGCAATCCCAACCGAAAACATCGGAGGGTTCCTTATGAATACGATTGCCCGCCTTTTAGGAATTGAAGAAGGGGATACCCTGCATGACGTAAGCCTCCAGTTTGTCTCATTCTGGGCCGAAGGTCGACCTGTTTTGGTCATTTTACTTTGCCTGATATTGGCAGCGATCGGGTGTGTGTTCTATGGTCGATTTCAGCAAGATCGTGCCATTGATAAACGACCGCGGCGAAAGCTGTTTCTCGCCTGTACGCGTGGTTTTATCCTAGCACTAATCGGTTTTATTTTGGCTGAACCCGTAATTTCCGTCGCACTGACGGAACATCCACGGCCATTGCTGCTGTTTCTGTTGGATACTTCCGACAGTATGAATCTTGATGACGAACACACCTCTGATGAGGTTGATCAGATCTCGCAGATGCTAGGAGGGCAACCCAAGGTGGCGGAGGCTACCCGCTTGGAACTTATGCAGATGGCGTTCGCCCAAGGTGAACTTAAGGATTCCTTGTCGAAAAAATATGAACAGTTTGATATGCGGTTTTATGCTACACAACAGGGCCACACAATTCGCGAGATTTCCTCGGAACTGGAGGATGGTGTTGTGGTACTAGAACCACTGACAGCGGATTTGCAAACGACCGCGATCGGTAGTTCACTTGATGAACTTCACCGGCGACACGGAACACGCCATTTGGCCGGTGTTGTGATCGCAAGCGACTTTTCTCAAAACGCCGGCAGCCCAGCTGTTTCCGCAGCTGAACAACTGGGAGTTCCGCTGTATACGACGGGTATTGGACCCCGTGAAGTCATTGATGTCGCCATACAATTACAGACACCACTGGTCTTGAAACAGGATGAACGAACATCAGTTACGGCCATCATCCGCCAGCAGGGAGTTGTGGGTGACACAATTGACGTTCAACTGTACCAACGTCTTTTAGGAACGGGCGTTGATCAACAAGAAGTTTCCAATGAAGTTGCCGTTGGTTCGCCAGTATCCGTCGTGTTGACGGAATCACAAATTACCGTCGACTT